>JAHEJC010000579.1 GCA_024639065.1 Lewinellaceae bacterium
GATTTCAGTCTCTAAAAGTGATCGGTTGAAGATATGCTTTGCACCAAACTCTATTTTATTTTGGGCTAAAACCTTATACACCTGCAAAACTTTTACCCTGAAATATATATTAACAAATAACATAGCCACAAATAAGCCAATGACAATTGAGATGAGGAGAATGTACATATTAAACTAAATCCATTTCAAAAAAAAATGTAATATCGAAAATCAAATTTGATTAAAGTCATATTACGTTGTAAAATCAAGGTATAAAGATGACCGCTGTTGTATAACCAAATCGCTATAGATAGTCATTAATTATGTTTTCGAACAGCTCTTGTTTACCACTCAGCTTTTTCGGATTATCCTTATTAAACGCAATCCTTTTAAGGTGCTGGAGGGTTAGTTTTCCTTCTTCGAATAGTTGACCGTCACTTGAATCAAAACTGCTATAACGATCTCTACGCATATGAGTAAAAGGTGATTTATCTAATATCGCTTTTGCTACTAAAAGAGCTCGGGCAAAGGCATCCATTCCTCCAATATGTGCATAGAACATATCATCTAAATCAGTTGAATTACGGCGGACTTTTGCATCAAAATTAATACCTCCGCCTTGTAAACCACCGGCTTGTAAGATTACCAGACAGGCCTCTACAAGCTCATATACATTATTAGGAAATTGATCAGTGTCCCATCCATTTTGATAATCCCCTCGATTTGCATCAATGCTGCCCAACATATCCGCATCTGCGGCTGTCTGTAATTCATGTTGGAAGGTGTGTTGTGCCAAGGTGGCATGATTGACTTCGATATTGAGTTTGAAGTCATCCTGCAATCCATAATTTCGGATAAATCCTATAGTAGTGGCTGCATCATAGTCATATTGATGTTTTGAAGGTTCTGCTGGTTTGGGTTCAATAAAGAAAGTACCTTTGAATCCTTGACTTCGGGCATAATCTTTAGCCATATGTAAAAACCTGGCCAAGTGATCCAATTCTCTTTTCATATCAGTATTAAGCAAGGATAAGTATCCTTCACGACCTCCCCAAAATACATAGTTTTCTCCCTTGAGTTTAATGGTAGCATCCAGGGCTAACTTAACTTGAGCACCAGCATAAGCTAATACATTAAAATCAGGGTTGGTAGCCGCTCCATTCATGTAGCGTGGATTAGAAAAAAGATTTGCCGTTCCCCAAAGCAATTTAATGCCCGATTCTTCTTGTTTTTGCTGGGCATAGTCGGTAATCACCTCTAGTCTTTGTTCAAATTCGACTAGGGTAGGTGCTTCATCCACAATATCGACGTCGTGAAAGCAATAATAAGGAATGCCCAATTTGGACATAAATTCAAAAGCCGCATCCATTTTATCTTTTGCTTTTTGAATGGGATCATTTGCTTGATTCCATGGTAAATCCCTAGTGGGTAATCCAAACGGGTCGGATCCATTTCCACAGAAGGAATGCCAATAGGCTACTGCGAATTTGAAATAATCTTTCATGGATGCATCACCAATCAGCCTGTGTTCATCGTACCATTTATAGGCTAATGGATTATCTGATTCCCGGCCTTCATAATCTATTTTATTTACACTGGTAAAGTACGCTTGATTACCGATCGTCACTTTGCTCATAGTTTTAAGCTTTATGGTTTATATGAATTTATGAGTTTATCAACATCCTGCTTCCAAGACTCAAAAGATGCCTGATAAAATTCTATTTGTTGATTATTTGGATGATACCTTTCAATGATATTTTGTTGACTCAAAGCTTCACTCAGGCTTGGGTAGATACCTGCACCGTATCCGGCTGCTTTAGCTGCTCCAACGGCTCCAGTTGTTTCGATTACCTGAATTTCGGCTCCAGTAAGATTAGCAATAGTATTAGAAAAAACCTTTGATTGGAAAAGATTATCATTTCCAACTTTGATAGATTCTACGCTAATTCCTAATTCGGCCATAAATTCCATACCTATGACAAATGAAAAAGCGATGCCTTCAAGTGATGCCCGATACAAATGCGCACGAGTGTGCAGGTTAAAATGCAGATTGTTTATGTGGGATCCGGTATTGAGATTACCGAACATACGCTCAGCACCATTGCCAAAAGGGATTATGTTTAATCCGTCTGAACCTATTGGAATTTGTTCAATTTCTTTTTCCATAGTTTGATAGGATATCCCGTTTGGGGCAACATGCTGGTTGATCCAATTATACTGAATACCTGCTCCATTAATACACAGCAAGACACCCAATCGAGGCTTATTTTTACTATGGTTAATATGTGCAAAATGATTGACCCGTCCCAATGGATCTCCCTTCAACTTATCCGTCACACAATATACGACACCTGAGGTGCCTCCGGTAGCTGCTACTTCTCCTGGATGCAGCACATTGAGCGACATCGCATTATTCGGCTGATCTCCACCCCGATAACTTAATGGGATGCCTTTAGGAATTCCTAAAAAGTCAGCCGCCTTCTGATGAACCGTCCCCTGCAATCCCAAAGTATTGATAAGTGGAGGGAGCAGGGTGGAATCAAATCCATAATATTCAAGCAGCTTAGAAGAAATGTGGTGCTCCGAAAAGTCCCAGAGCATACCTTCAGATAATGCACTTATTGTGGTGGTGCTTTCTCCGGTAAGCTTGTAGGCGATATAATCACCCACTAACATAAATTTGTAGATTTGATGATATATATCACGTTCGTTTTCCATAACCCATTTCAGCTTAGAAGCAGTAAAATTTCCTGGAGAATTTAACAGGTGCTCCAAACAAAATTTCTCTCCAAGGTCTTGATAGGCCTGATCGCCAAATTGGATAGCCCGACTATCACACCATATTATCGAAGGCCTCACTAGTTCAAAATTTTTATTTACACAAACGAGGCCATGCATCTGGTAGGAAATTCCGATAGCCGAGATTTGCTCGGGTGGAATAGAAACACTTTTTAATAATTCAACAGTTGAAAGTTGCATATGCTTCCACCAAATCTCCGGATCTTGTTCCGCCCAGCCTGCTTGAGATGAAATGATTTTCATAGCCTTTTTAGGACTATGAGCTATG
>JAHEJC010000197.1 GCA_024639065.1 Lewinellaceae bacterium
GATATGTTGATAGACAAGAATGATCGAATGTGGTTTGCTACGGAAAAAGGCTTGTTGAAATATGAGCATGATAAGGATTCGGGAGCCGAAAAAGTGACCAGATATACTACAGAAGATGGTCTGAAGGACAATTATGTAACCCGCCTGGAGGAAGACCTCAACGGTGCAATTTGGATAGGGAGTGACAATTTCGGACTTACCAAATTTGATCACGATGGCGCTACAGAATTTACCAACTACACAACAGAAGACGGTCTATTCAGTGATAAAATAACGACCATTGAAGCCGATGGAATGGGAAATATTTGGATAGGAACTGACAAAGGACTTCATAAATATGATGGTGCTCACTTTACACACTATACGACTAATGATGGTTTGACCAATAATCATGTGCTTTCCATTTTGGCAGATAGTAAGAGGAATATATGGATAGGCACCAGAAAGGGTCTGTATAGTCTCGAATTATTGGATGATGGCGAAGAAAATATTATAAAATATATTTCGGACGAAAACCTTACCAAAGCTAGTGTCGCTGGGATCATAGAAGATCAACGAGGTATTATCTGGATTGGCACAGGTAATTCGGGGCTTTTTAGTTATAAACCAGGCAGCCCTACGTTCTTCAATTATGGTCCACTTTCGTTTCAGGACAAGGAGGACAACCTGTGGTTCAGTAAATTTGGTAGTGGAGTTACTAAGTTTGATGGTCAAAAATCGATGACATACAACACCGCTCATGGTCTGGCAACCAATGACGTCAGTAAAATATTCCAAGATACAGAGGATAATATTTGGTTTGCGGGGATTAATACACTGAGCAAATTTGATGGCAAGACATTTACTAAATTTACTTCTGCTCAAGGCATGCCTCAGTTTCGAATAATGGATTGTGAAATAGATACAAAAGATAATATCTGGCTGGGTAGTTGGAACCGTGGAGTGGTTAAATTTGACGGCAATAGTTTTACACATTATACATCTGCCCAGGGTTTATCTGTAAATACGGGCTATCGATTATCGTCCGATAAGTCCGGCAGTATATGGATGGGCGGAGAACATTTAAACAAGTTTGACGGCCAATATTTTACCAACTATTCTCCTACTAATCAATCTGAGCTGTATCAATCCGAACCATTGTTGCAAGACCGGTATGGTAATATCTGGTTTGGTTCTCTGAATGGTTTGATTCGATTCGATGGTGAAAACTTCAGCAGGTATACGACCGCTCACGGACTTGCAAACAATATTATAAAAAGCGCGGTAGAAGATCCGATTCATGATCTTCTTTGGGTTAATACAAAAAGTGGAGTATCAAGTATAAAATTTAGTTCAATACTAGCTGCCGATCCAGACAGTCTCCGCTTCCAAACTTATAATCCCAATACGTATTACATCGAGAACGTCGGTTTCGTTGACAATAATGGAATAATTTGGGGATATGGGAACGGTAAAAGAATCCGAATGGATATTGATACTAAATCTAATCAGATCAAAGATTTTGAGTTACAATTTTTAAATATCGGAATAAACAATGAAAAAGTGAGTTGGTATCTCATGAGCCAACACACCCCACCTTATGATAGTCTGGCAGCATTGAATGAAATGGTGGTAAGCTTTGGTAAAATTTTAACGTCTCCTCAGCAAAACCAATTAAAGCGTAAATACCAAGATATTCAATTTGACAGCATCAGCCGGTACTACCCGGTACCTCAAAACCTAATACTTCCTTATTCCAAGAATAGCATAAGCTTCGAATTTGTGGGCATAGATCTGGCAATGGGAAATCAAGTAGATTATCAATATTTATTAGAGGGGTATGACAAACAATGGAGCATCTTGGGCAAAAATACAACTGCTAATTTTGGTAATATAAACGAAGGCAATTATACTTTTCGGATAAGAGGAGTGAATCCCCATGGTATTTGGAGCGAAAAGCATTTTGAATTCAAAGTACTGCCACCATGGTGGCGCACTTGGTGGGCAAGAGCATTGTATGTTTTAGGGGCAATAATTTCTATCTATTCTTTTGTGCAATGGAGAACATCATCGCTGAAAAAACGCCAGAAAAAGTTAGAACAGATTGTTGCTGATCGCACAGCCGAAGTTGTGACCCAAAAAGATGAATTGGCGAAACAAAATGTGATTATCACAAAAGAAAAAAATCGATCTGAAGAACTTCTCCTTAATATTTTACCATACGAAACAGCCGAAGAATTAAAGCAGTATGGATCCGCCAAAGCAAAAAATTACGATACGGTCACTGTGCTTTTTACTGATTTCAAAGGATTTTCACATCTTGCTGAAAAACTCGCACCTGAGGATCTTGTTGCCAAGATTGATCACTGTTTCAAAGCTTTTGATCAAATAATGGGCGAGTACAATATAGAAAAGATCAAAACAATTGGTGATGCATACATGGCAGCTGCAGGATTACCTAAGACCAATACAAGTAATCCGGTTGACGCTGTAAAAGCAGGATTGAAAATCCGAGACTTTATGTTGGAGTACAAAGAGGAATGTAGATCAAAAGGCGAGGAACCTTTCGAAATACGAATTGGTATACACACAGGACCTGTAGTAGCAGGAATTGTCGGAATTAAAAAATTCGCATATGACATTTGGGGGGACACTGTAAATTTGGCGTCTCGAATGGAGAGCAGCGGAGAGGCAGGAAAGGTAAATATCAGTCAAAATACCTATGAGCTATTGAAAGACATGCAGGAGTTTACTTTTGTTTCCAGAGGCATGATAAAAGTAAAAAATAAGGGAGAAGTTGAGATGTATTTTGTTGAATTTAGGTAATACTATTAAGACGTTCTATTTGTCATAACAAAAGGTACGGCACAAAATTGATATCAGTATCCCGTCAGATAAAAGGGAACCAACCAGTACTAGAGAAAAAGCCTATAATTTAGGACTAAAATAGAACTGTTATGTTAAACAAAAAGTGTCAGGAACAACCCAATGCAACACTAGGACTCAGTACCCTTCATTCTGAACCATAGCTGGGTTCACATCCATCTCCCTTTGCGGAATTGGATAAATCAAACGAGGGTCATCAAAAGATAGATCTCCGATAGGTTGCTGGGTGCGTTTTACATCCCGAAATTGATGTCCCTCAAAAACCAATTCTAAAAACCGTTCTTTTAAAATAATACTCAGGTTGATTTCTGTTTCTAACAATATCGGTAAACCCGCTCGTACTCGAATGATATTTAAGTCGCTGGTAGCACCTTCAATATCTCCTATTCTGAACCGACATTCAGAACGGGTGAGATACATTTCTGCCAATCTGATAAGCGACATGTTTCCATCATTTGAACTTATGGGTTGCCATTTAGCTGTTCTTCTAATTTTATTTTTCTGATCTATATAAAAGAGCTTACTTCTTTTATCGTCAGCTTCATATTTCGCCAAATGCTCGTCCGTAATACCAATAAACCCACCACCGCCTTCTATTACACCACTATACAAAAAACTGAGGTTATTGAGTCTTTCATTAGCAGTAAACTGTAGGGAAAAAATATCTTCACTTGTGTTCTCCGATGAATTAAAAACGAATGCAAATTCAGGTAATAAGGCAAATGCACCGAATTTGATTACGTCGTCTACTTCCACAGCGGCCAAATCATATTGTTCTTGGATTAAATAAACTCTGGACAAGACAGCTTTTGCCGCAAACCTCGTAGCGAAGACACCATTTTGTTCAGGTAAGTTGTCAGCAGCAAAGATTAAATCTTCTAAAATAAATTGATAAACTTCTGCTACTGTATTTCGAGCAACAAATGGGTTCGCTAGTGATTTTTCACTAGGAGTGGTGACGATGGGAAGTCCCAAATTTGTAGTTGCATTACCATCTGCCCAGGTCCTTGAAAATAAGTTAATCAAGTCAAAATACACCATCCCTCTTAGAAAACGAGCTTCCCCCGCCACTGCTGGTCGATCGTTCTCTTTGACAAATTCCAAAGCATCTATTATACTATTGGTTTGATTAATTATTCTAAATGCATTAATCCAATAAGCCTCTACAGGAGCATTATTCACAGGAATAGCTTTATTGAGAATCGGAGTCAGATCAGCAAAAAAACCTGTCCAAAAAAGGTTGTCATCATCTATAAGCAAATCAGAATTGAGCACCTCATGTCCAAAAAAAGTAGGTAATGCGATCATTAATTGATAAGTTCCGATAAGCGCGGTTCTAATTCCCTGATCTGTTGACAGAGCAACGTCTGTTGAAATTGCCTGTTGAGGCTCTATGTCTAAATCATCATCGCATGCAGCAAAGAAAAAAAATAGAAAGACAAAGAGAACAAGTAATTTTTTCATGTACAATGAGTTACTATGTCATCATCATTTAGTCAAGTTAAAATCCCACTTTAAGACCAAAAACAATTGTTTTTGCTTGTGGAGGCGTAAAAAAATCTAACCCCGAAGCGATGTTTCCACTCGTAAAAAAGACGCCAAAATCGGTATTGACTTCGGGGTCTCTCCCTGAATAGTTGGTCTTAGTCCATAAATTTTGACCACTGCCATAAATGGTCAGCTGTCGGAAACCTATCTTTTTAATTAGCTTAAGAGGGAATTCATATCTCAAACTAATATTCTTTAATCGTAGATAACTTCCATCCTCTACAAAGCGAGAAGAATGAAATGTCCCTTGCCGGAAACGGACCTGGGGAACTTCGGTTTGATCGCCAGGTTGCTGCCAGCGGCCTAACATCCGAATATCCTGATTGTCAAACCAGCCAAATCCATCCTGCTGAAATCTACCACCGCCATCATAAATATCATTGCCATGAACACCCTGAAATAGCACTTGTAATTCAAGACCTTTCCAGGAAAAAGTATTTTGGAAGCCATAGATGAAATCAGGGTTAGGGTCGCCAACAATTACTCGCTGTGCTTCATTAAGATTGTTCGTAGTACTTTTATCTAATTGCCCATTATCCAAGGGCTTATTCAGATAGTAAAGTGCGTCACCGTTATTCGGGTCAACTCCTGCAAACTCAGGCATAAAAAAGACACCAATTGGTTGCCCTTCAATTGCACGGCTTACATTAATAAAACTTACTCCTGATTCAATGACTTGTCCTGAAAGGTTGGATATTTTGTTTGCATTTTTTGAAAAATTCAGTGTCGTTCTCCATTTAAATGTGCCGGTTAGATTATAAGAATTCAATACCAATTCAAACCCTTTGTTTTTCATCGCTCCAATATTTTGCAATTGTCTTGGAAAACCTGTTGTTGATGGAATATTGACTTGCAATAATAAATCTTCAGTGTTTTTAATGTAGTAATCCAATTGACCTGAAATACGGTCCTTCATCAAGCCAAAATCAATCCCAACATCTATTTGTCTTGTTTTTTCCCACTTCAAATTTGGGTTGGGAATTTGGGTTTGAATAATGCCAGATCCACCGGCGTACCGTGTGCCTGTAAATAAACCTAATGCCGGAAAACGCTCTAATGGCGTATTACCCGTCAATCCCCAGCTGCCCCTAAACTTTAAATAACTAAGGAACTTTTTTGATTTATAAAATGACTCTTCTGATATAACCCAACCTAAAGAGGCCGCAGGAAAGAATCCGTATCGATTGTCCTTTCCAAATCGAGAATCACCATCTATTCTGGAAGAAAGTGATACGAGATATCTTTGATCGTAATTATAATTAAGTCTAGCGAACCAAGAAAGTACACTAAATGCGGTTTCATCTTCGACTCCACTAAATATTTCGCCAGCACTTGACAGGTTTTGAAAATCATCATTAGGGAAATTTCTACCTGCTACAACCAATCTACTTTCATTCAATTCTTGAAAGGTCATACCTGCTGTAATATCGAGATGTTGTTCTTGTTTTTGGATTTTATAGTTGGCATAATTATTCACTGAATAATTATAATTTTGAATAGACCTTGTCCTTTTTAAGCCATTGGGTTCTCTAGTGTTTCTGGCTACTTTAGAATTGTAAAATCGCTCTGCCTTGATACTCAAAAGGTCCAGGCCAAAGTCAGTATGTAAGGTCAAATTCTCTAAGGGACGCCAATTCAAAAAAGCATTTCCAATTGTTCTCAAATTGACATTAGTTAACTCTGTATTATCAATATAAAAACGGCTATGGAAATAAACAGTACTGTCAAATAATTCATTTGGATTGTCAGGGTCATACAGTGGCTGAACTGGAGATTGACCTATGATACCTGCTGGGGCTGCATAGTCCGGATCCGATGGTGCAACCTCTTTCAAGGTTCTGGCCAAGCTCATATTCATACCAAAATCCAATTTTGCATTCGCCCGATGTTCAAGATTAATCCGGCCACTTAATCGTTCGAATGAATTTAGAATCACTATGGAGGTTTGATCAGAATAGCCACCGGATAGATAAAATCTTGTTTTTTCATTACCCCCAGCCATACTTAGCTGCAATTGCTTCTGGCCTGCCTTTTCATTGTACATCAAGTCTTCCCAATTGGTATCATATCCATCTCGCCAGCCAGGCAACCATTTATCCTTCCATTGCTCCCCAGTTTGACCAACTAATTGTCCATCCGTATTGGCTACATTAGCAAAAGCCTCGTCCCATAATTCCAGATATTGAGATGCATTCAACCATTTTCTTTTTCGGGTTGGGTCGCTCCACCCCACATTCATATCCAAATTAATTCGAGTGGCATCAACAACACCTTTTTTAGTGGTTATAATAATCACACCATTAGAAGCCCTTGAACCATATATAGCAGCAGCAGAGGCATCTTTTAAGATTTCTATCGATTCAATATCATTAGAATTAATATCCGCTAACGGATTAAGACGTAAATCACCCATAGATATTTGATCGCTTGAATTGATGACCATGCCATCCATTACATATAAAGGTTCCAGACTTGCATTGATAGAGGCAGATCCTCTGATTCTTACATCAATATTTTGTCCTAATTTTCCGCTATTATTCGAAATAAATACACCAGCAACTTGTCCTTGAAGTGTGGATTCCAAACTGTGAACAGGAATACCTTCAATATCTTCTTTCTTGATTTTGGAAACACTGCCAGAGATGTCTGAACGAGCAATAGTGCCATAGCCCACTACAAATATTTCATCCAAAAAAGTAGCAGATACCGATAAAAATACGACCGCATCCTTGATTTCTGAAATGGGAATTTCTCTTCTTTGATATCCTATAAAGGAAAAAATCAAACTTTCTGTTTCCACTGGTACATCAAAAGAATAGGATCCGTTAATCTCTGTAATGGTTCCAATTTGCTCATGTCCCTTAACCCGAATTGTAGCGCCCACCAATGGGGAGGAGCTCCCCTTGTCTTTGACGAAACCCGAAATGGTCTGTTGACTATATCCCATTTGAAGAAAAATTGAGAACAATAAAAAGCTATAAACTCTATCCTGCATTCCTACCATAATCAATTTTGTTCAAATACAGACAATTTATTAACGGCTAAGCAATTTGGGATTGAACATGTATTGTCTAAAGTAGTTAAAATTGTAATTACTTCAGCCATTAGATCGCCTGTGAGGGTAAAATTTAATTTACCCAAAGTAAATGGGATTATCTCGTTGGATTCATCATAAAAAGTTTCAACTTGACTAAATACTGTATATGTAATAAATAAAATTAGCATGCTCGAAGTAAAAATGATTCCATCATATTTTGATTTTAATAGTTGGTTCAAGTGTCCTTCGGAACCAGAAACAATAAATAGACATGTTCAAATATCGACCAAATAGACAAAAAGGGCTTTCGTTATTTTCGCAAATTCTTTCTATAATGTTGCTATAGGTAGAATTAACGCAATAATCTGGACGACTCGCAAGATCCCAATTCACCGACTAAAGATTTTGTAAATACATTCTAACTGATAAGCACAATAATATATGGATTAGAGTTTGGATCAATGATGTGGCTAGTGGAGGGCTTATACGTTCTAATCCCACTACCGTCAACACCCAACTTTTTTCTAATGAACCAGGTAATTCTAATAGTTTAAAAGACAATAAACTATTGACTTATGACCATCATATCTATTTAAGCTACGATTACCGGCTATCCATAAAAAACCATTATTATCGATGACGACGTCTGTAACAGCCCCCACCTGGGCATCTTTAAGTACAATAGGATTTTCAATATATTGCTTAGCAAAAAGTGTACAAGGAACACTAAATGCACAGCCAGAATTGGAGCAATTAATAGAAGAACCTGTTTTTGGATAGCAAAATAGTTAACTTTTGTGTAAACGTGTTTGATTACTATTCGATCCGTTTAAAAGGTTATATCTCAATATACTAAAAACCAAAGCCTCTCATCAGGTTTTGGCCAAAGGCATTTGCCAAACGTTTAATAGGTTAAGTAAGGCTATTTGTTTCATTCTATAATATTCTAATGCCGAAGCTTGTTTGAGGAGGAACTACCAATGTCTTTTTGCAGGAACATACACAACCTATTATTGGCAAGGTATTGCGTGGAGCGCGTTAATTTATAATCATTGCGAACAACCACATGATTTTATAAAACCGTATTTTGAATACTTCAGGTATTGAGAAAATTATTTGAAGAGGTGTGTTATGAAAAGTTCGAACCTATTAACAATGCTCGTCTCATAATTTAGTGAACAAGGAAGATGCTGTTTTAATGCAATATTTGCCTAAAGAAGTTCATTCTGTCGACAGAAAAAATTATCTTGAAATAGAGTTTGACTTCGAAAATGCAACGCGTCAATGGTTTAACACTTTAACAGGAGCCTATACCGAAAAATTCTATGACATGAAGAAGGATCTCAACGGGTGGGCCTTCGTGATCCTGAGTTATCGCATTAACATTGCTATTATGGACTATACTATTTATTTCTATGGGGATTTTTTCAAAGCCGGGATCATTAATTTGGGCAATGGCTAGAAATGGAAAAGCAAAGAGGCACAAATAAATTGATAATTCGATAATCCTATGACCATAAGCATCTAAATTAATATAATCTCTAATTTTTTCTTTTGTTCGTGGGTTCATGCTTATTTCTTCGATAAAAAGAAAAGGAGTCAGATAAGAAATTGCTATTTTGATATTTAAGGTCCCAGTTTTCCTTGTTGACAATGGCGATGACGCTTATTAAAATTTCTCTACTTTTAGGCTATTAGAAAGGCAAAATCAATACTCAAATGCGTTCAAATGGTTCGACCATAACCGCTCTTTCTAATTACGATCTAATTAAGATAACAAATATCGGATAACTTGCTGAAGATGAACTGATCTATTTATTACAAAGAGAGATCTCAAATGGGATCTCTTTTTACATTTCTTCCTACACAAGTATAACTTGTATTATATTTCAGCCCCTAGGGCTAACCGCAACGTCAGTCATGTTACCTCCACTCCAAAGAAGGTCTTGGAAAATCGAACCTTTTTTTGTCATGCCTCTAATCTATTTTGGACTACTGACCAGTTGATCTGAAAAATGGATATAGGTAAAACATGCCGGAACATGTGAATCCCAGACCCCGTGTGGGCTCTAGGCCCAACCTCCGGAATCCTTAGCTGGAGCTGCTTCTTTATACTGATTAAAACGGGAAAAACCCATGCGCCAGATATCCTCCGATTTTGGAGGCAGACTACGACCGTCACCCCTGGCTAACATCGTCATACCGGACCAGGGTAAGGCCAATTCAATCGTCCAACCCCGGTCTCGATTCGTATCGTCATTAATGCTTCCATCCACATTTACAGCATGCTGCAAACCGGGAAAATCCCAGTTCCAGAAAACTATTCTAGGGCCCCGGGTGGGGTTTGTACCCTACTCCGTGAAATTCTCTGCTCCCGGGCTGTGGATGCCGCAATGCAGCCGTAGTATCATAACCCAACCGAGTATAGGCTCCCTCCCAAATAAAGAACACTTCATAGATCGTTCCGAATGAATTAATTTCGAACTCATAATAGCTTGCCTACCCTGCAATAAACAGCTCGACATCATTATCTTTATAGATGAGCGCATCACCCTCGGTTAATACTGCCTTGACATTGGGTTCTTCTATCCAAAAGGCTATATAAAGAAATTGATCATCCCACAAGATTGCAGCTTTGGTATCGTGAATAGTCTATGCTCCGGTTACTATGTCTCTAAACCTTGATGAACGTGGTACTTGTTGCCAGGCTGCTTCGTCCAAATGACCATCAATTTGAATTGGATGAGGCGTCCAGTATGCTATATAATGGGGAATTTCATCTTCAATACAAGGTGGATAAATTATCGTATCAGCAATTAAGGCTGTTGTACTTATGGTTAATTTAAAATTGGTAGAGCTACAATTATCTAGCGAATATGGTAAACTTAAGCATACACTTTTCGCCCAAAAGAATAAAATAAAATATATCCATATATGCTACTTCATTGGTGTAATATGCAAAAGTGCATTTAATATGGACTGAGATACTTATAAATACATGTACATTTCCACGACACTAGGCTTAGCAAGCTTAATTGATATTTTGACGCATTTTTACAATACATTAGGTCGTATGATTTACAACTTTGTAAATAATTATTTGTAAAAACCAGTAACTATGATTCAATCCGAACGAACTCAACGCCTGCATGATATTGGAAAGGAATATGTAACCAAAGGCTTGGGTGGTAAAAATTTTGATGCCATTCCCTATCATGATGAAGTAATACTTAGGGCTCCCATCAATCCGGGAGGAGCCGAACAACCCATGACGGGTAAAGAAAATCTACGAAATCAATGGTGGGCACCGCTGCCCGACCTGGTAAGTGAAGTGATTTTGATTGATTCGTTTGTCAACCAAGAACTTACCGCGGTTACAGTGGAATTCCATTGTAAGATCAACAATCCAGCATGCACTTTGCGTATTGTGGACCGGTTTGAAGTAGATGCTGAAGGCAAAATCGTTCAGCAAGAGAATTTCTTCGATCCCCGGGCTTTAACGAATCCTTAGCACCAAGCATCGTACAGAGCCTAAAATCTGATAAAATCTTAATGATTGGGATACTCGACGACTTCACTCTCTTTGTACCCAATGCGCTTTGCTTGAGCCTTAATCTGCATTCCTGGTGGTAAGGAAAATGGAATTGTAAATACGTTCCAGCTCTTAAGCTCTTCCCCTTCGGTATCAATAATTTTATATCCAATGGAAGCGCCTTTAGTGGAACATGTAATTTCTACTTTATCGTCTGAAATCTTGATTTCAGGATCAGCCGTACGAGGCTGGCTATCATTTCCTTCCCAAAGCCGATCAATCAATTCGCGCTCAGGCAGATTAGGATGATCTCCAATAGCGGTTAGCCAGCGATCCATTTCAGTACTTAATTCATTTAAGTTATCG
>JAHEJC010000580.1 GCA_024639065.1 Lewinellaceae bacterium
ACTTATGCTGTTTACCTCCTTGCCGTTTAATAATACCTTGACTTCTTTGCCCGTATTTAAGCGGCAGGAATTTCCACTTTTTGACAGCACTTCTACTTTTGAAATAACCCTGTTGCTCCAGGAAAAAATTAATTCAAAACCGCCTCGCGCACATACGCCTTTAAAAGTACCTTCTGTCCATTCCGTTGGCAAAGCAGGCAACAATTCAATAATTCCTTCATGTGATTGGATGAGCATTTCGGTAATTCCGGCCGCTACGCCAAAGCTACCATCTACTTGAAGTGGTGTAAAACATTTGGCAAACAGGGATGCATAACATTGTTCTTTTAAATACCCTTTAAAAATACGATTGGCGCGATCTCCTTCATGCAATCTAGCCCACAGCGCCATCTTCCAGCCTCTCGAAAACCCGGTGCCGCCGTCTCCACGTTGTTCCAGTACCCGCTTAACCGGTTCAATTAACTCAGGTGTATGACGGGCAGAAATCACGTTTCCTGGATACAGACCATACAGGTGGGAAAAGTGCCGGTGCTTATCTTCTAATTGCCCGAGGTCATCAGTCCATTCCTGAAGCATCCCGTCACTGCCAACCTGAGAAGGTACCAGTCTTCCCCTGGCTGCGATTACTTTTTTAGCGAATTCACGATCAACGTCCAGCATTTCGGTTGCCGCGATATAATATGAAAAAAGGTCCTTCAATATTTGCATATCCATTGCAGCACCAGCCACAATAGTGGTGAAATAGTACATGCCGGTGACTTCATCATAAAAGTATTCATAACCTTTTCCTTCAGGTGGATTCTCCGGGGAGTTTGAAGGATTAGTAACGAGCCATTTACCATTAGGATGATCAATCAGAAAATCCATAAAAAATTCTACGCTACCTTTGATAACCGGGTAAACTTCACGCAGGTAGTTTACATCCTGTGTAAATAGAAAGTGCTCATACAAATGGGTGACCAACCAGGCTCCTCCAACGGTAAAAGTTCCCCAGGTAGGACCATCCATGGGGGCGGCGACTCTCCAAATATCTGTATTTTGATGAAACACCCATCCACTGGCTCCATAATGTTCACTGGCTACTTTTGAGCCCTGGTCGGTAAGTTCCTTAACCATAGTAATTAAGGGCTCGGCAAGCTCAGATAAATTCGCCGTTTCGACGGTCCAATAGTTCATTTCCGTATTGATGTTGGTGGTATACTTGGAGTCCCATGACGGATTCATGTCTTTATTCCAGATCCCTTGAAGGTTGGCTGGTTGTGTTCCTGGTCTGGATGAAGCAATGAGTAAATATCTGCCAAAATTGTAGCAGAGTGATGCCAATTGTGGATCAGGCGTTGATTGGATACGGATCATCCGCTCATCAGTTGGTAAAAAAGAGGATTGGGTCTCCGGTAATGTTAGAGAAACCCTGTTGAATAAATGCTGATAATCCCTGATTGCATCTGCTTTGACTCCTTCAAAAGACCGGTTTTCAAGTCCGTTTAAATAAACTTGAACCCGATCATGCTGATCGGCACTTACATCCTGATAGCTTACGAAATTCGTAGCTGCAACAAGATACAAGGTCACCGCATCTGCCTTCCTGATCTTCAGCTTGGTGTCTTCAGCAATAAGAGAACCACCTTCTAAAAAAGCCTTAAGCCGAGCGTCGTACTTCAGTTTGCCTTCCACACCTAGGTAGTCGGCAGATTTTCCAGTGAGTATAAGTTGGTCGTTGTCTACTACATCCATCCTAAAATAATCGGTGGCGTAATTTGAATGGGCACTGTTCCTGATCCCGCGAAGTTGGGCATCAAAGGAAATACTACCCGGTTTATCAGCGGTTAAACGAATAGCGATGGTTTGGTCAGGGTGCGAGGCAATGACCTCCCTGGTAAAGGTCACGCCATCCACCTTATAACTTACAGATGCAATCCCTGTCTTCAAATCAAGAGAACGCTGGTAGTGATCAGCAGTATCTTGACCGGTAAAGAACAAATGCAGATTAGCCAGGGACTGATATTTTTGTTGCTCAACCGGATACCCCATTAAGTGTCTGCCGAAGAGTTTGTGTGCTTTAATGGGGTCTCCGTCAAAAATAGCTTTTTGAATTTCAGGAAGTTTCTTGTAGCCTCCTTTAACCACGGTCGAATAAGGCCCACCGGACCAATACGTTTCTTCATTTAGCTGAATCTGTTCTTCTCCGTATCTACCAAATATCATAGCGCCCAGTCGTCCATTGCCGACAGGTAATGCATTTTCCCATTTATCCGCTGGTTTATTATACCACATGAGCGTTTCGGGATCAATGGATTTATTAACTGTTGGTTGATCACTGAATTTGGATTGACACCCCATAAAAAAGAGGCTTATAACCAGGCAACTCACACCTACTACTATTGAATGCTTCATTTTATTAGGTTGCATTAAGGAAAGGATTAGCTGAATTATAACTTCGAAAATAACTTTATGAATTTCTACTTTAACTACGTCTTTGTTTTTTTATTCGTTTTTGTCCAATTGATGATCGCCCAGTCCCATCCGGGTTAGAATACGCTGAAATCTCGGATCATGTCTAATCGGATCATACCATGGCGCCATCTTGATGGAGTACATCTGAAAGGAGGATCGTTGAACAATGGCAGCGTCCAAAATTTCCAATGCCTTATTATAATCACCAAGAGCCATATATACTTTAGCCGCGCCAGGTATATCTTTGGATTCCATGACTTCCAGAATTTCAATCGCTTTTTCGCGATTACCCTCTAGGGCATGAGCATATCCGAGCATGGATAGATTGTATACCGGATTACCTGTAGTATCAATTTCGCGTTCAATTCTGTCTATCGTGGTAACCAGAGATTGTCCAATTTTCATCTTGGAATCTATATCGAGCAATATGGATAATCCATTGTGATGCTCACAATCTGGTTCGATTAGATTAGTCTTTTCAATTTGCTTCTTAGCCATTTCATATTTTCTGGCTCCATAATAGGCCCAAGCCAGATCACAATGTGCGAAATGAGCATTAGGGTCTATCTCCACTGCCTTCTCTCC
>JAHEJC010000198.1 GCA_024639065.1 Lewinellaceae bacterium
CAGTATTTCCTATAATATACGCCGGGGTGGGTCCATAACGATTGATCGATCCAATCCCCGGGAGGCAATCACCAGGATCAAAGCATTTACCGAATACCTCAACGCAACGAAACGGGCTGGATGTATTTTTGCTGAAGGGACCAGATCATGGGATGGTCAGATGAAGCCTTTTAAAAAATCTGGTTTATTGGCCATGCTGAAATATATGCCGGATGCTACGGTGGTGCCAGTGGTGATAGATAACTTTTGGAAGATAGGGAGGTACAGCATGAAACCCATTCCTTTTGGGATGAAATTGTCTTGTACTGCTTTGCCTTTTATCTCCAGGGATCATTCTAATGAAGAAATTATTCAACTGGCAGAAGAACAGATTAGAGCGCATCTTACTCCATTAAATGCTTTGTAGCTTTTCCATTTACCCTTTACCAATTACCTTTTACCTTTAGCTATATTTTATGGCTTAACAATCCAGGCAATTTTTTCTTTTACCTTTTACCCTTTGCCCTTAACCATTGTATCCTTTTTTCTTTGCAATAACCGCAGCATGTAGATGCTGCGCTCTCATGCCGTTCGTTGTATTACCTACGCTCCTTTTTCTCTTTAGCTTTTTTCTATTAACTTTTCCTCTGTTTAACTTTTTAACTGTATTTAATGGCTTATCCAGTTAAGTATCTTTGACCTTTTACCCTTTACCTTTAACCATTGTATCCTTTTTTCTTTGCAGTAACCGCAGCATGTAGATGCTGCGCTCTAATGCCGTTCGTTGTATTACCTACGCTCCTTTTTCTCTTTAGCTTTTTCCCTATTAATAATTGCTTTAGCTATCCAGATTTTTTTCTATTAACTTTTCCTCTGTTTAACTTTTTAACTGTATTTAATGGCTATCCAGGTCGAGCTTCTTTGACCTTTTGCCTCAGCATGCAGATGCTGCGCTATTCGGATCTTCTCTGTGTTGTATTAACCATTTTACCCTAAGCCCTTGACCTTTGACCTGCTTTAGACTTCTTTCCTTAATACTTCCAGTGGAGATTTTCTTACTACTTCCCGGTTGTTAAGCATACCAATGAAGACGGTGAGTCCAACTACTAGAGTAAATATAATCAACAGCGGATACCATCTTATCATAAAATCTAGTTCCAGCTGAAACTTTGCCAACAAGAAGCTACCAACCAACGCGATGATTATGCCCGTGGAGGCAGACAAAGCACCGAGGATAGCATATTCCGCTATATTGATTTGTAGGATTTGTTTTGTGCTTGCTCCAATGGTTCTTAACAAAACACTTTCCTTGATGCGTTGATATTTACTTAGTAATAGAGAACTGATCAATACCACCACTCCGGTAAGAATACTAAATAAGGCCATGAACTGGATGATGTAAGAAACCTTGTTCAGAATATCATTAACGGTCGACAATATACTGGCCAGGTCAATAACCGAAATATTTGGAAATGACTTCACCACTGCACTGCGATAAGCTGCAGTGGTTTTGGTGTCCGGTGATTTGGTAACTAATACCTGGAATTGAGGAGCATCCTCCAGAACACCATTGGGAAAGACAATGAAAAAGCGTGTATTCATGGAGGCAAAGTCTATTTCCCGAATACTGGAAACGTAGGTC
Organism: Lewinellaceae bacterium; assembly: GCA_024639065.1. Classification (GTDB taxonomy): domain Bacteria; phylum Bacteroidota; class Bacteroidia; order Chitinophagales; family Saprospiraceae; genus JAHEJC01. The sequence goes on from JAHEJC010000198.1 coordinate 1,622, forward strand.
TTGATTCGAGTTCCTTGCACATTCCAAACTAGTTCATCTCCCAGGTCAACATCCAAAGCTCGGGCATACCCATCGGATAGAGATATATAAATGGAGTCAATTCCCGGATCGTAAGTGCCAATAAAATTTCCTTTTAGTAATTTTTCTGAAGGGTCAATTTTATCTCTATAGGTAACCCGGGCTTCCCGATTTATTGCCCAGCTTCTTGCTGTTCGGGTGGTATCGGCAAACCACTCTGCTTTAGTTTTGCCTTTCCATTCTGCTAAGGCCATCGTAACAATAGGAACCTGGTTTATGACCGGTAAATTATAGGATTCGGTGAGTTGAGCTAAATCATCTTTCTGTGTTCGTTCGATACCGTAAAGAACCATATTAGGTTGATTGCCAGCATCCATCGAATCTACATTTTTAAGCAACAATCCCTGAATGATAAATAGGGTAGTAAGTATAGAAGTTCCTAAACCAATGGAGACGAGTAATGTCTGCGTTTGATTATTGGGACGAAAAAGATTAGCAATCCCTTGTCTGAGCACAAAATTCCAATTCCGAGGAAAGAATTTTTTTACTGACCATATAATTCCTTTAGAAACAAAAAATAAAACAAGAAAAGCAGCAACCAAGCCAATGGTAAAAGTGGCCCCGGCACCTGGATCTCCTGTCAACCTCCATAGGAATAGGAACAGACTGGCTAATATGGCAAAATAAACGACCCAGCGAAGCGGATCACCCCCTTCAGTATCTTGTTCGTAGGAAGCCCGCAAGGTACGCAATGGACTGATTTTACGCACGGCTAAAAGTGGAATTAAGGCAAATAGCATGGTAATAATTAAACCAATCACGATACCATCTACAACGGCTGTCCATGAAACTTTGGTGGTCACTTCAAAGGGAAGAAAATCCGAGAGTACCTGGGGAATAATCAATTGGATGAAACTTCCTAAAATAGCGCCTGTGACAACGCCGATCAATCCTAGGAAAAATATTTGTAGAAAATATATTGAAAAAGCTCCATTTCCTTTCATTCCCAAACAACGAAATGTCGCAATAGAGTTGATTTTGCTTTTCACATAAATAAATACACTACTGGCCACTCCAATACAACCAAGTAACAATGCCACCAATGCCACCAAATTCAAAAAGTAGTTGAGGGAATCAAAAGCTTCACTTACATCTTCCTTTTGATCATTTACGGTCTCTATTCTCATTGCATCCTGTCGAAATCTTTCTCTTCTTTGCGCTTTCCACTCATCAGGATCCGTATCATCGTTTAGCTTAATTAAATAGGAATACTCTACCAAACTGCCTGGTTGAACCAGTTCAGTGGAGGCTAAATATTGTTTGGAAATATAGAGTGTTGGTGCAAAACTGGCTCCGGCTGCAACACCGCCAAACGCATTTTTTATTGTTCCTTCAATGGTGAAAATGCTTTTGCCAAGTCTTATAGAGTCTCCACGCTGGAGTCCATATTGGAACAACATGCTCTCATCTACCACCACTGTTTTATTTTGTCTAAATCGTTCAGCTGCTTCTACGGGCTCTGTTTTAAGTTTACCATAAAAAGGGAATGGGCCCTCCAGTGCTTTTAGCCTTACAAACTGACTTGCATCTTGTTGAGGCATATATGACATTGTCAACAATTCGACCTCAGTTGCCAGAATTGCATCTAGCGAGTCAATTGCACTCATGACATATTCTGATGCTTCTTTATTCCCATCGATGTCAAGATCTGCTCCAAGCAGAGAAGCGGCTTGATTATTAATGTCATCCACGACGTTGTCATTAAATGAATTAATTGCCACCAAAGCAGAGATCCCAAGCAATATGGATGACATAAACAAGGCCAGTCTCCCTCTGTTTTTTCTACTATCGCGTATGGCGGTCCTGGTTATAAATTTTAATGAGGCCATTTCAGTGGATTTAGGATTGGGTTTCTTGATGGGGCTGCAAAGTATCCTGGATGACTCGACCTCCTTTTAGTCTGATGATCCGATTGGTTCTATTAGCGAGATCTAGATCATGGGTCACAATTAGCAAGGTGGTTCCTTGCTCTTGGTTGAGCTGGAATAATAAATCCTCTACATGGTGACCTGTATCATCATCCAAGTTGCCGGTGGGTTCATCGGCAAAAAGTATTTCAGGTCCATTACTAAATGCTCTTGCAATCGAAACTCTTTGTTGTTCACCACCGGATAGCTGGCTTGGGTAATGGGTCATTCGGTCTCCCAAACCCACCCGATCCATCAATTCCATTGCGACCATTTTTGCCTTTTTGTCGCCCTGCAGTTCTAGAGGAACCATAACATTCTCTAATGCCGTGAGGGTAGGGATCAATTGAAAGTTTTGAAAAACAAATCCAATATATTTGTTTCTTAAGGCAGCTCTTTCGTTTTCATTCAAATCGCTTAAAGAAGTACTTTTAATCAGGACCTGACCTTTGGTTGGTTTATCCAAACCTGCGCACAATCCTAATAGGGTTGTTTTTCCACTACCGGAAGGTCCTACGATCGATACGATTTCTCCGGGTGCAATACCAAAACTTACATCTTCTAAGACATTGAGCGATTTAGAACCACTCTTATAAGTTTTGGTTAGATCCTTTACTAGTATAATTTCATTCATTCATCAGCGGTTTAACTATTCATGGACAACTTTTTTGAGCAGTCACATTTAGGATTGTAAAAATAAAATGATAATATTCGCATCATGATAATATTCAGATTAAGCTTTTATATTTCCATATTCTTATTGACTATCGTTTTTTTGCACTGCAATAATAAACAAGAAAACACAGAAGCAGTTGTTGAAAAGCCGGAAGTAAAGATAAACGCTCCCAAAACGACGACAAATAGTGAAGAAAAATACATTTTATTCTTTGGAAATAGCCTGACGGCAGGCTATGGTCTAGAAGAGCAATTCGCTTTTCCTTCCCTAATTCAAAATAGATTGGACTCATTAAAACTTAGTTACACGGTGGTCAATGCTGGTTTAAGCGGCGAAACAAGTGCTGGAGGATTGGGAAGAATCGACTGGATTTTGAAACAACCCATTGACTTATTTTTCTTGGAATTAGGTGCAAATGATGCGCTACGAGGATTAAACTTAAATGAAACCGAAATAAATTTACGCGAAATCATTAGACGGGTAAAATCGAAATATGATATCCCAATCATTATTGCCGGGATGGAAGCTCCACCAAATATGGGAGCTGATTACACAAATCAATTTAGGTCCATATTTAATAAACTAGCTGATGAATTTGATAGTGCCTTGATCCCCTTCTTATTAGAAGGTGTGGCGGGAATCAAATCTTTGAATAATGCGGATGGTATACACCCTAATGAAAAAGGACAAAAAATTGTGATGGAAAATGTGTGGAAAGTCTTGAGTGATTACCTCGACTGAAGTTATAATGAATTAAAATATGCCAGATAATCTCACTTTTGATTTTGACCTTTTCCATAATATGCCAATTATTGGTATTTGCAGGGGTTGGCCGATTGACGTGGTGCTAGGCTATGCAGATGTCTATTTAAAAGCTGGCTTTAATACGCTTGAAGTTACCCTTAATACGGAAAATGCTTTAGAGACCATTACGGCATTGAGAAATCAATATGAAGGCCAATTGAATATTGGAGCCGGTACGGTTCGCAATCAAATTCAAGCTTACCAAGCAAGAAGAGCAGGTGCTCAATTTATTGTATCACCGATTATAGATGAAGAGGTTATACGATATTGTATAGAGCGTGGTGTACCCATATTCCCAGGGGCTTATACCCCCACTGAAATAGAATATGCTTGGCGAAAAGGAGCTACGGCAGTTAAATTGTTTCCTGCAGCAATTGGGGGGCTCGATTATCTTAAGGCGATAAAAGCACCCTTAGATAACATACCTCTATTGCCCACTGGAGGAATATCTAAAGAAAATATCGCTGAGTTTTTCAACGTAGGAATTTTTGGAGCCGGAATGGGGAGTGCCCTTTTTCCTAAGGAATACCAGGATAATCCAAAAGCACTGCTTACCCATCTGAAAGAAGTAGCTCATAATTATTTTGAATGGAGAAGATTATAGCCTATATTTCATGATTTACTAGTTGGTTTCCCCAACTATTATATCAAACATATCAAATCAAATATTCTACATAGCAGCAATTTATTCGTAGATGTAATCCTACCGATTGGCATTCCAAAACCATATACTTATATCGTTCCGGATGAACTGGTTGAAAAAGTCAAAGTTGGTCAACGAGTAGAAGTACAGTTTGGAAGATCAAAGATCTATGCTGGTTTGGTCAAGTATCTTGGGCCAAAAGAAGAAGTCCCCTATCAACCAAAAGCAATTTTAGCCATCATTGATGAGGTCCCCTTGCTGTCACCAGCGCATCTTATTTTTTGGGAGTGGATTGCGGAGTACTATTTTTGCTCCATCGGAGAAGTGATGCATGCCGCTTTGCCGGCGGGATTGAAATTGATGAGTGAGACGAAAGTGATGCTCAAGGAATCTTTTCAAGGAGAATTTGAAAATTTGACTGAATTGGAATACTTGATTGCCGAAGCGCTTACCATACAACATCAATTATCCCTTCAGGACATTCGGGACATTTTGCAGCGCAAGACTATATATCCGATTATCAATAGTTTAATCAGTAAAGGAATTCTGTTTGTTGAAGAGGAACTCAAGAAAAAGTATAAACCTAAAAAATTAGATTTTATTTACCTGAAACCTCCATTTGATCAAGATTTGAATCTTGCTTTCGAGCTGACTGAAAAATCTGAAAAACAAACGGATGCATTGCTTGCATTACATCAGCTTATAAGCCAAAAAGGAAAAGCATCAAAAGCTGATTGGTATCGTGCAGGAAATATTGATACGGGCATAAAAAATGCCTTGATCAAAAAAGAGATTATTGAAGTACTGCCAGAGACCGTAAGCAGGATCCAAACAAAAGAAGCCACTTTAAAGGAATTACCCGTTCTGAATGTGGAACAAGAAAACGCCTTAGTTTCAATAAAGAATGGATTTGGTAAAGGTAAGCCAGTACTACTTAATGGAGTTACGGGCAGTGGTAAGACTCGATTGTACATCGAGCTGGCCAATGAAACTTTAAGAGAAGGAAAACAAGTTTTGTTTTTGCTCCCCGAAATCGCTTTGACCACCCACTTGATCAATCGACTTAGCAAAGTCTTTGGAAAAAAAATTATTGTATTTCATAGTCGTCTAAATAATTCCGAACGAGTAGAAGTATGGAATGCAGCAGCACAAGGACAACCCATTCTCCTTGGGGCCAGGTCTTCGCTCTTATTGCCCTTTAATAACTTGGGATTGATCATTGTGGATGAGGAGCACGATCGGTCCTATAAGCAAGATGATCCGGCTCCCAGGTACAATGCGCGAGATGCGGCCATTATGCTGGCTGTTAAAATGAAAGCAAATATAATTTTAGGTTCAGCCACCCCGTCATTTGAATCTTTATATAATGTAGAGCTGGGAAAATACGGATTGGCCGTTTTGAAACAACGGGTGAATAACCAGCCACTGCCAAAAATTAATTTAGTCGACTTAAAAGAAGCTCGAAAAAAACAACTTATTCACGAGGAATTTTCCAGTCATTTGCTAGAACGTATTCAGGAGAATTTAAACCAAGGAAGGCAAATAATATTATTCCAGAATCGAAGAGGCTTCTCCCCATTCTTGAAATGTAGAATTTGCGGATGGCATGCCATCTGCGTGCATTGTGATGTAAGCCAAACTTATCATAAATATTTTAATAAGCTGGTTTGTCATTATTGCAACTATCAAATTGTTCCTCCGACTCATTGCCCCGATTGTGGAAGTGACGCTTTGAATTTATATGGTTTCGGGACGGAAAAGATTGAAGAAGTGCTGAGGCAAGTTTTTACCACAGCCAAAATAGCTCGGATGGATTTCGATACCGTAAGAACTCAAAAAGGCTATCAAACCATCATTGAGGATTTTGAAGCCAAAAGAATTGACATCTTAGTTGGTACACAGATGGTAACTAAGGGATTAGATTTTGATTCAGTGGGATTAGTAGCTGTTTTGAATGCCGATATGATTATCAATTTTCCGGATTTTAGAGCTCACGAACGAGCTTATCAACTAATGACTCAGGTAGCAGGGCGTGCTGGCAGGAAAAATGATCAAGGAGAAGTAATCATTCAGACAGTGCGACCGGATCATGCGGTTATAAGAGATGTTTTGCTCCAGAATTTTAGAAGTTTTTACCAAAGAGAAATTAAGGAAAGGGAGCAATATTTATACCCTCCATTTTATCGTTTGATTTTGATCATAGTTAAACACAAGAAACCCAAAGTATGTCATTTTGCTGCTGAGCAAATTGCCAATGCCCTTAAAGCCCATTTTCGAAATCGGGTCAAAGGACCAACAGAACCTGTAATATCCAAGATAAGAAATCAATATATCCGCCATGTTATGATTAAATTGGAAAAAGATGCCAGGTTAATGGCCAGCATCAAGTATTATATAAAAATTAATATTGATCGAATTCGCAAAGAGGAAGGGATGAGCACGGTGCGCTTTAATGTAAATGTAGATCCGTATTAGATTAAAGGAAGGAGGTAAAAGGCAAAGGGTAAAAGGTCAAGAGTAAAGGTTGTTAATGCCTAAAAATATGAGGCATGGTTTTGGGTTTGCAACATGGTATCCAAATATTTGGACTTCAAAAAATCGTCAATCATGGCATCCTGGCCTCAAGGCTTCACGGCATCTGACGTCTGACTATCTAATTTCTGACTTCTGATTTCTGATCTTCTGACTTCTGACCTTCTGACTTCTGACATCTGTCCTCTAATATATTATTTCTACCTTCGCCAAAACTCAATGAATAACTATTTGTTACTACTTTAATAAGTTGTGCTATGGCTGGTAAATCGAACAAAAAAACTATTACTAAGGAAAGGATCATAAGGGCTTACTTGTTGCATAATCAAAGGTTTGGAGAACCTGCCACTATATCCATTTTTTGTGCGGAGTCCAAGATTAAAGAAGAGGATTTCTTTGCCTTTTTTGACAACCTTAAAGAACTGGAAAATGCCGCCTGGTTGCTTTTCTTGGAAGATACCTTGATGGTTTTAAAGAATGATGAAGCATATGATGGATTTCCGGTGAGCGAAAAATTATTAGCTTTTTACTTCACGCACATGGAGGTCTTAAACCAATACAGGGAGTATATTCTGAAGAGAAGACAATCCTGGATGGAAGCGCAACCGTTATGTATGAAGGATTATAGACATGAGTTTTGTGGATTTGTTGATGATTTAGTTCATGAGGGGATCGCATCCGGCGAGATTGCTGAGCGAAGATTTATTTCAGAATGGTATAAAGAAGGATTTTGGCTTCAACTTTTATTCGTGATAAGATTTTGGTGTAATGACCAAAGTGATCAATTTGAGAAAACCGATGCGGCCATTGAAAAAGCCGTGAACCTGTCTTTTGAGTTGATAAGTAGGGGCCCTCTGGAAGCCATGATAGATTTTGCAAAATTTGTTATACAAAACCGATAGTATTGGAAGAAAAGAAACAAATTACTATTCCTACATCTAAAGTACAAAGGGCAGGCAAGATGTTTTCAGCGGGGTTAAAGGTAGGTGGTAATTATTTAAAATATTATTCAGAAAAAATCATCAAGGGTGATGCTGATCGAAGCGCTTTGGATGAGGCAAATGCTCAAGATATTTATGATTCACTAAGTGAATTAAAAGGATCAGCGTTGAAGGCTGCCCAAATGATCAGTATGGATCACAACATGCTGCCACCAGCTTTTGCCGAGAAATTTAGAATGGCTCAGTATAAGGCGCCTCCTTTGTCATACCCGTTGGTTGTGCAAACTTTTAAGAAATCTTTAGGTAAAAAGCCAGAGCATTTATTTGATTCTTTTTCGCATAATGCAGTTAATGCGGCATCGATTGGTCAGGTCCATCGGGCTACCAAAAAGGGTAAAATCTTTGCAGTTAAAATACAGTATCCAGGTGTGGCGGCGAGTGTAGAACAAGATTTAAGGATAGCCATGCCGTTGGCAGCAAAAATAATGAACGTTAAGCAAAAAGACCTCAAACAATATATGGACGAGGTTAAACAAAAGATGTTGGAGGAAACAGATTATGCTTTAGAGCTTGAACGATCTATGAAGATTGCACAAGCATGCCAAAACTTGCCTGGAATAATATTCCCCAATTATTATGCCCAATTATCTGGACCGCGCGTGATTACCATGGATTGGATTGACGGTTTACATATAGCCGATTGGATAGCAACGAATCCATCTCTAACGGATCGACAGGCAATTGGTCAGCGATTGTGGGACTTTTATCATTTTCAGATTCATGAACTTAAGCTGGTTCATGCAGATCCACATCCCGGCAATTTTTTAGTGACTCCACAGAAGGATCTTGCGGTGATTGACTTTGGTTGTGTAAAGGAGATCCCTGATCCATTTTATCAACCATTTTTTGAACTCCTCCAAGCTGGATCTACGTCAGACAAAAAAAAATGTATGGAGTTGTTTCATGAATTGGAATTTATTTTGCCAACCGACACAGCAGATGAAATTGATTTTTTTTATAACCTCTTAACTCAAGCGGTCGAATTATTGACAAAACCTTTTGAAAAAGAAGTCTTTGATTTTTCTGATGTGAATTATTTCAATTCAATATACAGGATGGCAGATCAATTGATGAGGGATCCACAGTTAAGGCGAAATAATGGAGCACGAGGTTCTCGACATAGTATCTATATCTACCGGACATATTTTGGCTTATATACCTTATTACATCAATTAAAAGCCAAAGTTAAGACACGATTACCGGTTCAGGTAACATGAATAAATCCGAAATTCCCATTTCTTTTTCAGATTTAAGTGATTTCAGCGTACATAGGTAGATTTAGCGTATTACTAATTAATTCCTCATTCCCAATCCTTTTCCGTAAAATTGTAGTCCTTAAGAAAGTAGATGAACAAGAAAAAAATACCGGATAGTTATCGACATAAGGGCTTACGAAAGGGACTAGTGAATGAACTGATCCGCAAAGGGATTCAGGACCAACGAATATTGGATGCTATTGGTAAAATTCCTCGTCATGCATTTTTGGATCGAGCTTTTGAAGAAAAAGCGTATCAGGACATTCCATTTCCTATTGGTAATGAACAAACAATTTCCCAACCTTATACAGTCGCGTTTCAAACCCAGCTTCTTGAAGTCCAAAAAGGAGATAAAATATTGGAAATTGGGACCGGGTCGGGTTATCAGGCCTGTGTTTTGGTAGAGTTGGGTGCTAGGGTCTATTCTATTGAGAGGCAGGAGATTCTATTTCATCGCACCAATGCTTTGCTGAAGAAATTAGGATATGGTCAAGTGCGTACCTATCTAAAAGATGGCTATGAAGGTTTACCTCGACATGCGCCTTTTGATAAAATATTGGTTACCGCTGGCGCAAAAGAAATACCGCCTAAATTGAAGGTTCAACTCAAAATTGGTGGTTTTTTGGTCATTCCTTTTGGTCATGGATCGATACAAAAGATGATTCGATTAACCAAGTTGAGTGATGATAAATTTCGAAAAGAAGATTTCGGCGACTTTCGTTTTGTTCCATTGTTAAAAGGAATTAACCGTTAGTAATAGCTCCATCTATTGA
>JAHEJC010000199.1 GCA_024639065.1 Lewinellaceae bacterium
ACAAACGCTGGATGAAATTATAGCTTCAGAAATTAATTATCTTCAATCTTATGAAAAGAAACCCTTAAAATTGACATCTGGTACTTTATACATGCAATGACCAAAATCCTATATCAAGCTGCTCGAAGTCAATAAAACTGTGTCAATTTTGACTATGGGCTAAAGAAAAAGAGTAATCAGGATTTTTTTTTGTGGGTAAATGTTCAATGACATCTTTGTTCATCTCGGCTTCGTTCTTCTTCTCATTGAGTTGATTGTCCAATAAACTTTGTCTTCGGATAAGTTCTTTCTCAAAAATTCGATTTTGTCTATCTTTCTCACTTCTAAGCGCTGCGCCTATGTATAACAGAAATCCTATGATCAAGAGAATCACAACCAAAACCAAAAACAGCGTCATAATTGTTTAATTCAAATGGAATTATTAAAAAATCTTTTCCACCGTGTAGTAACAAGACGCATCAAACACTCCTAACCACATAAGCAGTTAAAACTTTACAATGTAACTTGTTACAAAGAATGGCGGTTGGTAAAATGGAAATAATAATTCGAGGTATTCACAAAAAAGACCAATCAAAGATAAAACATTATTTCAATTTATTTATTGTATCAAATAACCTCGTAATAAAAAGTTTCACTGAATTCATGCATACCTTGCTTATAAGATTCCACTGCCCATTACATCAGGCACATCTTTTTTCTCAGAGAATTTAGGAAATATCAATGTGGATCACTGCATATAGCGATCTAGAATATTTGATATTGAAGTGTATGTTCAGATACATTTACAAGATCAATCATTATGAAGTAAGAATGAAATTGACTAAACAAAAAAGAGGTTTTAAAAATTCGGGATATTCCTTTATCGGATTATTCTGCTTCGCTATTGGAGGTTTCTTGACTTCTTATTTTTTCTCTTTTTTTAATGGATTTGCGGACTTCACTTTTCCTTTCACTTCTTTGTAGTTTTAGCTGTTATGCGGATTTTTTTCCTTATCACTCAACCGATTTTAAAAAGAAAAAGTAATTTTCATTACACATAGGGAATTACATTAATACCCATGCTATAGGGGAGTTAAGGGCTTGGCTGTTAATAAATGGTCTGAAATATTAGCAATGGAGTTGGACAGAACAATTACGATAGATTTTGAAGTATTTGAAAAAAAGCCCTAACCGAGCAATGCAGAAATTGATTTTTTAATCGATGTACTTTAGTTTTTAATTATGAACAGAATTAGTATTAAACAGAACCCTCAAACGAAATCAAGATTTGAAGCTTATCCTGAAGACATTCGACATAAAATGAATTATCTCAGAGATTTGATATTAGAGACTGCTTCCGAAATTGGAGATATTCAAGAGATTGAGGAAACACTAAAATGGGGAGAGCCCAGTTATATAGCAAAAAATGGGAGTACAATTCGAATGGATTGGAAGCCAAAATCACCCAATCAATATGCATTGTATTTTAATTGTAATACAAGTTTAGTTGAAACTTTTAAAGCAGTTTATGGAAACTTATTTAAGTACGAAAAAAACCGAGCAATTTTGTTTGATCTGAGTGATAAAATTCCAAAAAAGGAACTCAAAGAATGTATTGAAATGGCGTTGAAATATCATTCTTTAAAAAATAAACCCTTTTTAGGAAAATAGAAAAATAGAATCTAAATAAGAATGGAAAAGCCAGCCACCCATAGATAAAGCTTCAATCGCGCCACTGAGGAATTAGTAATTTTCACTAGGGATAAAAAAAGACTGGCATGTGATAAAAGAAATTCTGATAATCATGCTTTTAACCAACGTTGGTCAAAATTAAAACATGAACCAAACTGATTTCGAAATGAACGTTTAGGTTAAGATTGGATAAATGATAATGGATGAAAAGGAAGACAAAACTGAGCGTCGTTCAACAAATCTTCTGAGGACAAAACTAATTTAAAAAACTTGGTACACTTACTTAAGATGACTCATATTTTTAATATATTGTATTGAAGTTTTAAATACCCAGCAAAGAAATATGTGACGAAAAATAGTCTTCGGACGACAATGATGGCCAGGTTGGTTTTAATGCCAGCCTGGCTTTTTCGTTTCATGTTTTTTCTCTCTTTCCAATTTTTTGTTTCCCTGAAAATTCGCTGGTTTTACGATTTGTATCAGACTCTAAATATAAGTAGGTGTCTGCAAGTGACTAAATAATGATTTAGAGTGTTCGAATGATTTAGCTCATTGCTTCTAAAGTAATGCTTTTATAAATTACAATAGGAAAAGCCACAGACTAAGGGTCTGACTTCAAAACAAGCTAGATAATTTGTAACCCGATTAAACCAATTTGCATGAAACCAATTCGATTTCCATCGCCAAACTATTTTTTAGCACTCAGTCCTATTTCAATTGTTTTGATAATGGCTATGTTATCAGGATTAATAAGAAATCAGCTAGGTCTACCTATTAAATCCTCTATAGCCACGGAAGATCTCAGTCAGTTGTACATTTCGGACCTCATAGATAAAAATGAATCTAAGATCCCTGAAGGATTTTCAGAATCCATAAATTTAGAAGATTATAATATTCATACAAATTCGTTTGTTAACGCTGATTTAATTCCGAAAGAATCTTCAGATTGTGATAATGGTCAATGGGAAGTCTTTGGTGGAATTTGTGGTGTAAATGGGACTGTTAGTGCTTCGGTTGTGATTGGTGGAGATTTGTTTATAGGAGGTCATTTTACTATGGTCGGTGGAATTCAAGCGAACCATATAGCCAAATGGGATGGTATAGAATGGTCAGCACTGAGTACTGGAGTGAACGGTCCGGTATACGCGCTTACCGCTATTGGATCTGCTCTATATGTGGGAGGACTTTTTACATCAGCTGGTACAACACAGGCGTTGAATATTGCCAAATGGAATGGCACGGACTGGGAAGCTTTAGGTGATGGCGTGAGTTCAGTCGTGCGTGCAATGATCGGTTTCAATTCTGATTTATATGCCACTGGTGATTTCGACTTTGCTGGCGGGCTATCTGCCAACCATATTGCCAAATGGAATGGTCAGAACTGGGAAACACTTGGAGGAGGGTTAGGCCCGATAAATGTTCCTATTAAAGGTTATTCTCTAGTGGTTATTGGAACCGACATATATGTTGGAGGAATTTTTACGGTAAGCAATGCAGGACCAGGAAATTATGTTGCGAAATGGGATGGGTCAAACTGGTTTGCACTCGGTGTGGGCTTGAATGGTCCACCCTATGCGCTGGCAGCAAAAGGTACAGATTTATTTGTAGCAGGAGATTTTACAAACGCCGGAGGATTGGCGGCAATTGGAATGGCCAAATGGGATGGAATTGGTTGGTCTATTCTTGGAACAGGTGTGAACAGCCCACCATCCACGCTCACCGTAATGGGTTCTGATCTGATTGTAGGAGGAGGTTTCACCAATGCAGGAGGTATCTCTGCGAATAGAATAGCCAAATGGGATGGAATAACTTGGTCCGCACTTGGCTCAGGTATGAACCATGGAGTCTACACATTAACCGTGATAGGTAATGATCTAGTTGCAGGAGGAGCATTCACCTCAGCCGAAGGAAATGCGGCCAATCATATTGCCATTTGGGAAAATGACCAATGGACAGCGCCCTTTTGTGATCCTTCCGATCAAGGACTAAATGGAAGTGTATGGTCGTTCACCACCTTTGGTGATCTTTACGTAGGAGGATCCTTCACCTTGGCAGGGGATCTTATGGCAAACCATCTAGCTCGATGGAACGGATCGAGCTGGTCAGCCATAGGTTCTGGAGTAAATGATAATGTTAATGCGCTGGCCTTCTATCCATTTGTGGATTTATATGCAGGCGGTAATTTTACCATGGCCGGCGGTAGCGCAAGAAACCACATGGCTAAATGGAATGGAGCCAATTGGCTTGCATTGGGTTCTGGCACAAATGAGCTGATCAATGCGCTGGTATTTCAAGGATTGGATCTATATGCAGGTGGCAAATTTACGTTGGCAGGAGGTGCTGCTGCAAATTACATTGCTAAATGGGATCCCAATGGATTTACTTGGTCACCTCTGGGTATTGGGATGGACAATCAAGTATTTGCTTTGACGGTAAATGGAAGTAATATTTATGCTGGTGGAGCATTTACGAAAGCTGGGGGATCGTCTGCAAATCGAGTAGCAAAATGGGATGGAGCGAGCTGGTCAGCACTTGGGACAGGCTTGAATAATTCCGTGCGTGCTTTGGCATTCCTTGGTTCCGATTTGTATGTCGGCGGAGACTTTACCACTGCTGGGGGTGCACCAGCAAATTATATTGCCAAATGGAACGGATCAAGTTGGTCTGCTTTAGATGCCGGAATGAACGATCCTGTATTTGCATTGGCCGCGATTGGAAATGATTTATACGCTGGGGGAGATTTTACCACAGCCGGGGGAATAACAGCTCCTTACATCGCTAAATGGGATGGAACCCAATGGTCGTCATTAGGAACAGGTATGAATGAAAATGTGTATGCATTGCTGGCTATCGGGACCGAACTATATGTAGGCGGTAGTTTTACTACGGCAGGTGACAAAGTATCTTATCACATCGCGAAATGGCTAAATATTGTTGACCCTGAGTGTGACGGTATCGACCAAGCAGAAGACAATTGCCCGGATACTTATAATCCTGATCAATTGGATATCGATGGAGATGGGATAGGGGATGCCTGTGATCCGATTAATGATGTTGGTGGAGATGCCTTACTTTACCTGGACAGACTCTATTCTGGAATTGTTGTTCGTTCTCCAGATGGTAAATGTTTTATGATAACCGTGTTAAATGATGGCACCATCAAGAGTACGTTGATCGAGTGTCCCTAGTCCAGGTATATTTATGAATAGCTCATGATCCATAATAAGATTGAGCGGATACTACTATGCCACTAACTCGAAATCAGACTTTTCTAATTCTTGGCCATTAATAATAATGGAAACTTGATGCTGGCCTAAGTGATATTTTCGCGTGGTGATTATCCTGAAAGATTGTTTTCGGTGAACGGTGGTTGTTGAATTTTCGGCATATTCTTTTTCACTAATAGTAAAAACCTTTCTAGACAAAGTACCATTCGCTTTTTGATAATACAGTCCGTATTCTAGTCTGAGTTTAGCTGTAAAATGATCACTATTTCTTAATTTGAAGATGAATTCCAAATGATCTCCAATTTTAACTTTTGGGGTTAGTATTTCGAAATCTAATATTTCTATTCGTTGGATAGATCCAAATCCAAAAAGTTCCATTACTTGTAAATTGCCTTGCTTTAAAAGCGTTCTGCATGCATGCTTAATTACCTTATTGACATTTTCTGATTTTCCCTGCCATTGTTTTGCTAGCTTGATGAGGATATCTGGATGGTCTTTAGAAATGTCGTTTAGATTATTGGCTACACTTCTTCTAACTGATTCCGATTCATCATCTTTTAAGATTTCAAGGATTGGAATTATTGGCGTTGGATTTTCTTTTAGAGCAGGTAGAGCCATAGCCCAAGGGAGTCTCGGTCGGTAGCCTTCAGATGATAGACGCCTAACCATCGGGTGAGCGTGTTTTGACCAGCGCAACATCTGAGCCATCATTTTTTTAGGATACTTAATAATGAAAGGACGGACAGCAAATTCACAGGTGACAAATTGGGTGATACGCTCAAATGCATGAATTGAATCTTCATAATTATCCAAACCATAAACTTCAATGAAATCCGGAAAGAATATAAATTCAAGATTATCTGCTTTGAAGCCTGCTTTCAGTAACGATGGAATAAGCTTTACCAGGGTTTTTGCATTCGCTTGAAAATCTGATGTTAAATGTTTATTTAAGACCACTGTGATATGCCGCATCCGTTGTTTTAATTCCCGCTTATCCCAATCGTGGTCATAGATGTTATCCAAAAACGAATGTTTAACAAAGCCTTCTACATTTTTCTGCAGAACATTGGTGAATGCTTTAAAAAAATCCTGATTATAAATGTGTTTTAGTAATGCGGCCATCTATGAATTACCTATCGTTGTGTAAGTAAGAACTGAATATTATATTGTACAATTAGAGTTGTATAAAATGGATTATAGTGCAATATATGCAGTACCTTTTTCTTTAGAAAGGACTACAGTTTTTACTACACCATTTACCGTTACCTGGTGGGTTCCATAAAAGGCGCGTAGGTGGCAAATGCCATCATCATCTGATTGACCTTGAAAGTCGGTCCACCACTCATCGAAAACTAAAGCTTGATAGGCTTCAACCGAAGCCGTTGGTGTCCAGTCTCTCTTGTAAAGAGAGGATGCGGGTATCCAATTGGCACCTTCCCAGAAACCCCACATCAGAATTCCATCTACTGCAGGGTGTGCAAAACAGATCCTATAGTAGTCTACTATATTTTGGGCTTTTTGTTTTTCTTCTTCGATGTTCATTGCCGGTATTTGTTCTGAACCTCGACGCAAAAACTTTGATCTTTGCCCGGGCATATTGAATTCCGTAATTATTATGGGCAGATCAAATTGGGCCAATAAATCAAGTGATAATATTAATGAATCTGAATTGAAATTTTCGGCATGTAAATGTCCTTGAACACCGATACCGTCGATGCGAACCTCTTGGTCCAGGAAATGCTGAATTTGGTCAATGTACGGTCGCACCAGTCTGGCCGTCAATATATCATAATCATTTAAAAACAACTTGGCTTGAGGATCGAAGGTTTTTATCCAATCGACCATTTTTTTAGTGATTTCAGGACCTAGTCGATCCTGGTAGTAATTACCATGCAGCATTTCATTATTTAGATCATATTCTGCAAACCGACCTTTATAGCGAGCTGCTATGGTGCTGGCTCGGGTGTATAAGGTTTGATGCAATTGTTCGTTGTCCATAGCTTTCAACCAGTCTTGAACTCGATTGGGAATCCCCCAAAAAATATTGTGCCCGCGCAGTGGTATTTGGTGCTCATCTGTCCAGGCAAGTATCTGGTCCGTAGTGCTAAAATTCACCATGCCTTTTTCTCGTTCCATGTTACCCCATTTCAAAGCATTTTCAGTCACCGCACTATTGAAATTCTCCAAGAATTTCTCCTTGTACATTCGTACGGCTTCTTCACTCGCCCTTCCGTTGAATATGTGATCTGAAATGGCGGCACCAAACCAGAATTCGTGGCGCAGTTGTTTCACTTGAACAGCAGTATTTGGCGTGGTTTGGATTACGATAATCCCGGTACGGTGCTTCTGAATGGAGTCATTTGTTTCATCCGTATTTGTCGCAGCCACTGATTTTAAAAAAGTAAGAATAATGAAAAAGAAAAAAAATTGAGTTTTCATTTTAAGCAATTGATCTGAAATTGACTTATAAAAATAAATAGATTTAGCCAGAATTGTTGCATAGTATTTAGAAAGGTAAACAATTTGAATGGCTAAAATCAGTAGGCCTAAAAACTGTCCTTGAGTAAAGTGATATTTAAGTTAAATCTAACTATATCACTCTTCATAAAGTTGGCTTTTTTCGATCTATAGCTTTATTTGATCTGTTTCGATGATAGTGATCACTTTGTCAAGAAAATGACAGACTTCAGGCTTAGATAAAATAACCGAATCATTATTGAAATATTTCTAAGTATTATCTGATAGGTATAAATAATAAGTAGCTAACCTTTAAAATGCTTATAACTTGTGTAATGCCTGGATTAAAGATCACGGTTCTCTTTGCTTTCAATATTAATTTCTATCCCCTCGAGGAATTCACCAAATCTTTTAAGAGCATCTTCAATCTTTTCTTCATCAATACTTTCTTCAAGTTTTTTAAAAGTCTCTTCCAATTTTCGACCTAGTTCTTTGCCGTCTGTTTCCACCCATTCTTCTATTTTTCTTTCCAGGTCTTTACCCTCATTATCAAACCAGTCTTCAATGCTTTCTCGGATTTGTTCAATAACCACTTCTCCTTCATCTTCAAATTGTTTGGCAAGCCCTTCGCCATATTTGGTTACATAATAGCCCATGGTGTTTTCAAAATATTCTTCCCGGTCGGCCCGAGTCAATTCTTCTTTATAGGTGGGATAACATTCTTTAGTAAATTTTTTGAACGTTAAATCAAAATCTTCCCAGGATTGATCATCATAGGTGAGATCTTCATTTTTTACCTCTTTGACAAATTTGTGAAAATTATATAAAAACTCATCTTTGTCATTTCCACAGGGAGATTGTAGTAATGAACAATTTACTAAGGAGCATGCAAATACCAAGGTGATAAATAATCTCATTATAAAAAACGATTTTTGTTCTAATTTCAATAACATTAATTAATGCAAAATAATTGGCAGATTTAACAAATGATCGATAAACGTACCTATATATTCGCTATAATTATTTATTTGATCTCCATCGGATTCTTTGTACTAGGACTTACACGACCGATTATGGGTACAGAAGTGTTTCTGGGATTGAAGTCCAGTGAGATCTATTTGATCGATTCATTTGAATATTTTTATAAGCGTGAAGAAATTGTATTAGGGACCATATTATTGGTATTTACCCTCATTCTTCCAATTGCTAAATACTTATTCTTGGCGGTAATTTTATTCAAAGTTTCTCTACCCAGTTTGAGATGGATCCACCACCTGTTAGAAATTGTTAATAAATGGGCCATGTTGGATGTGTTTATTGTAGCCTTATTAATCATGACCTTTAAATTTGAATCAACACTGATTGATAATTACGTTATGATTGGCACTACATATTTTGCCATTTCCATCATCTTGTTGATGACGAGTAGTTTTCTGGTATTAAAAATTAATAAGAAAAAATCGAGTTAATCTTGCAAAGAACCCTCTAATCAAGTTTAAATTCATCGAGATTTCTGCGGTCTTTTTTGGTAGGCCTTCCCAATCCTTTTTCTCTGAACTCAGGTCTTGCTTTGCTTGCCGCAAACCAGGATTCAAACTTCAGGAGCTCATCTTTAGGCGTTATATCTTCGTAGCAGGTCTGCGCTATAGGGGCTCCTACACGTTTGTCTATTATGCTTAAAACCTTAAAAGTAAAATTGAAGCCATTCTTTTTTACACCCAATAATTCTCCTCCATGCAGTATGTATGAAGCTTTAATTTTCTTTCCGCCCAGAGTAACTTGACCAGCTTTGCAAGCTTCAGAAGCTTTACTTCTTGTTTTGAAGATACGTACACTCCAAAGCCATTTGTCGATACGTACGGACATAATTAAAAACTACTTTTTAGAAGAGAGAATTGGCAATTGCATATTTAGGCCTTCCAAAGTTTCCACTATAATTTTTGCAATCATAAAATCTCGATACCAGCGCACATCAACTGGAATTATATGCCATGGATGCTTACTCCAGTTGATAATATCTTCATAGCATTTTCGGTATTCATCCCAAAGTTCAGCTTCTTTCCAATCATTTTCATTATGCTTCCAATTCTTACGCGGATCATCAATACGTTCTTGTAATTTTTCCTTTTGCCTTTCCTGGGAAATATGCATATAAAACTTCAAGATCGTAGTATGGTTATCAAACTTAATCAACTCTTCAATATCATTGATCGCAGCCATTCTTTTTATGACCCGATCTTCATCAATCCAATTATGCACTCGTTGTATTAAAATATCTTCGTAATGTGAGCGATTAAATATTTGTATTTCACCTTTGCCTGGCATGTGTTTATGGATCCTCCATAGGAAGTCATGAGCAAACTCTTCATCCGTTGGTTTTTTGAAAGCATAAGCACTTACTCCCGATGGGCTACAATACTTAAAAACTTTGCGAGTAGCTCCATCTTTACCACTGGCATCCATTCCCTGAAACACTAACAATAAACTTTGCTTGCCTTCTCCATAAAGTATGTGTTGGAGATCACCGAGCCTTCTTGCCAAATCATCCGTCTTTTTTTTGATTTTTATTTTTTTCAGACTTTCTGGAGGTCGAGTGGATATTTCGGAAAGTTTTATCATTTCGTATCAGTTTATTAAACGCTCATTCGATTTCTCTTAACCAAATAAGATTGCAGTATGTCATTATAACTGGATTGGATATCACAGGTGACAAGATCAATTTTATATTGAAGACATTTTAAATTCAATTCGTGTAAATAAGTTGCCATTTTTTTCTGGTAAGCGGCTTCGATTTCTCTTGGCTGCAGTCTTAATTTTTCGCCGGTCTCCATGTCGACAAAAAGGTAAGGACGATTTTCATATTGAAAGTCAACTTCTTTATTTTTATCCACAACATGAAAAACAATTACTTCATGTTTATTATGTTTCAAATGCTGGAGGGCAGAAAACAAGGATTCGTGATTGTCGTTAACTTCAAACATATCACTAAAAATCATAACTAAAGAACGCTTATGAATGCTATCCGCAATTTGGTGAATAGAGTCGGCTGCTGCTGTAATTCGATCTGGTTGACCTGCTTTCAGTACTTGGTCTAAATAGGTTAGCATCAATTTATAATGTGCCATACTTGACTTACAAGGCGTATGTTGATTTACCGTACTATCAAAAAGACTTAGTCCAAATGCATCTCTTTGTTTTCTTAGTAAGTTCATTAAAGAAGCGGCGCCTAATGCTGAGTATTGGAGTTTATTCAGTTGAATTTTCCCATCCGTTTTGTAGTCTGGAAAGTACATAGAGGATGAGGTGTCCAAAACAATCTGGCACCTTAGATTTGTCTCTTCTTCAAATCGTTTACTAAATAGCTTATCGGTCCTTGCATAAACTTTCCAATCTATATTTCGGGTGGATTCACCTTGGTTATATATGCGGTGTTCGGCAAACTCTACCGAAAATCCATGAAATGGACTTTTATGTAATCCGATAATAAAACCTTCAACTACCTGTCTCGCTAATAATTCCAGATTGTTGAGACCTCTAACATGCGCTGAATCGAAAAATTCCATATTAAATTTGACTGTACAAAGGTGATTCCTTTTAACGGAGCCAAGGTAGAATTTTATATAAAAGTATTACTTTATTTTGATAAGAATTAAAACAAGCTGCTTCCGGTGGAAGCAGCTGTCTAATTTTAGTTAAGGTGGTTTTCTATTTTTTCAACTAATTTATCTTTACTAGTTGCTCCGACATGTTTATCCACAACTTCTCCATTTTTGATAAATAATATAGTGGGGATACTGCGCACACCATATTTCATAGAAACTTCTTGATTTGAATCTACATCAACTTTTCCAACCAAAACTTTACCTTCATATTCAGTAGAAAGCTCTTCAATGATAGGACCAATCATTCGGCATGGACCACACCAGGT
>JAHEJC010000581.1 GCA_024639065.1 Lewinellaceae bacterium
CTTTGACTTTTCAGGTTTTTTTGACAAATAAGCATAAGCCCGGTAATAATAGGCCTTAGACGCGTTTTTATTCTTTGATAACACTTTTGATAGGTCATGGATTGCTTGATCGAACTGATTGTTTTGGATATATGTATAAGCCCTTTTTATGGTAAAATCTTCTGACCTATCTCGATCTAATTGTATGATTAGAGAATAATCCTTTATGGCAGCTTCATAATTTTTGATATGCATAAAAGCTACAGATCGATTTTCATAAGCATTAATATATGATGGCTCTTTTTTAATAATTTTTGAAAAATCTCTTATTGCTCCATCGTGATCCTCCATCATGATTTTGGCATAACCTCTACCAAAAAGTGCGAAAATATGCAATGGTTCTTTGTCAAGAACTTTATTGTAATCAATTATGGCCCCGGCATAATCATTTGTTCTTAATTTGGAATTTGCACTATTTAGACTGATGTTACTATTCTTTGGATTTAGTCGTTGTGCAATAGCATTATCTGCTTTACTCCCCTGATCATCTTGGATGGACTTTTTGCAATAGGCTCTATTAAAATAGGCATCCGAAAATTCTCCCTTGAGGCTTATGGTCCGATCATAGTCTTTGATTGCCAGCTTAAAGTTTTTTAGCTTTTGGTAGCAAATCCCTCGATTAAAATAAGCTAAGTATAAAATATTATTCTCCGAAATGGCGTCAGAAAATGACTGTATGGCCCGTTCGTAGCGCTTCATCTTTAATTGAGCATACCCCTTATAAAAATGAGCCTTGGCGTGATCAGGCTTAAGATTTATAACTTGATTATAATCCTGAATCGCTCCAGAATAATCTTGAATAGTTAATTTTGCTTGACCTCTATTATAAAAAGCTTCTCTATAATCATCTTTAGCAGAAATAGCTTTTGAATAGTAAACAATAGCACCTTCATGGTCTTTTTGTTTATACATATCAAAAGCTGTGTCAAAATATTCTTTGGCCAATTGGTTAGATGTTTCTTGCGATCTCCCGATGCAAAAAAGCAAAATAACTACTGAACCGGTAAATAAAAATCGCAGCATTAATTTAGTAATTAAGCTATAAGAATAAATAATTATCAGATATTGTTAGTAAGAGAGGATGTAATATTATTAACTCTTCTCAACTACTTTTATTTTAATTTTGTTAGTGCTAGTATTAAATCAATGACGATTACATGAACCTAAACTCACAAACTTTTGATGCAGAGTCTGATCAAGAAGCTTCTTCGAGAAAACGAGACCACATTGAACTGGCTTTTAATTCACAAGTTTCAGATAAAAGAGAAACTAGATTTTATTACGAACCACTTTTGTCAGGTCATCCAACGGAAAACAGCCTGGGTTGTGAATTTGTAGGTAAACAACTTCAAGCACCTTTGTGGATTTCAAGTATGACTGGTGGAACCAGACTCGCCCATAAAATCAATCAAAACCTTGCTAGGGTTTGTGCTGAATTTGGGTTGGGTATGGGATTAGGGTCTTGCCGATCCCTTTTGTCTAGTGATAAAAATTTCCCGGATTTTGATGTGAGATCTATCATAGGCTCAAATCTACCTCTCTACGCTAATTTGGGAATCGCCCAGGTAGAGGAGCTTGTAGTCTCCCAAAAAATTGAAATGATTTCAGCATTAATAGAAAACCTCCAATGCGATGGGTTGATAGTACATATTAACCCAAGTCAAGAGTGGTTGCAACCGGAAGGCGACCGATTCTTGCAAGCACCG
Source organism: Lewinellaceae bacterium (assembly GCA_024639065.1). GTDB lineage: Bacteria > Bacteroidota > Bacteroidia > Chitinophagales > Saprospiraceae > JAHEJC01. The sequence goes on from JAHEJC010000581.1 coordinate 1,746, forward strand.
TTAGAAACTATTCAACAATTACTCGATCAAGTGAATTTCCCAGTAATTGTAAAAGAGGTTGGACAAGGTATGGGATATAACAGCTTAAAAGCACTCATGAAATTACCCTTAGCAGCCATCGAATTTGCTGGTCATGGAGGTACAAATTTCTCTATGTTGGAATTGCTTAGAGGAGATGAAGAGAAACTGGAGCAGTACAAATCGCTGGTATATTTAGGCCATACTGCTGAAGAAATGGTCGAATGGTGTAACTTAATTAAGTTGGAGCTTAAAGGTAACCTTAAGTGTAAGGAGTGTATCATTTCAGGGGGAATCAGGTCCTTTTTGGATGGCTATTATTTAATAAATAAACTAGACATGAATTGCATTTACGGACAAGGAGCACCTTTTCTGAAATATGCCCAAGATAGTTATGAAGCGCTGCGTAATTTTGTCAAATATCAAATTGACGGACTTAATTATGCTCAGGCTTTTTTAAGAATTAAGTGACGTTATGGGGACACTAAAAAATATACCACGGAAAGAAAAAACCATTTCGGGTTTTTCTAAACTCTCAAAGCGAGGAAAGATTAAATGGATTGTTGAAAACTTTTTCAAAGATCCAGAAAATGTGATGCGGGAATTGATGAGCTACTGGCATCACAACGAAGACCAACAAAAAGTTTTGGATGGGTTCAGCGAAAATACCATCAGCAATTTTTACTTACCTTATGGAGTGGCTCCAAACTTTCTCATTAACGGAAAAGCTTATTGTGTTCCTATGGTGATAGAAGAAAGTTCTGTGGTGGCAGCTGCATCCCATGCTGCAAAATTTTGGATGAGTAGAGGAGGATTTAAAGCAGAGGTTTTGTCCACTCAAAAATCTGGTCAAGTTCATTTTATTTGGCATGGAGATAAAAGAAAATTAAAATCCCATTTCCCAGAAATTAAAAAGCAATTGATCCAACGGTGTGCCTCCATTAATCAAAATATGATAAATCGAGGAGGAGGTATTATTGATATTCACCTAAGGGATTATTCCGACAAAAAATCAGGTTATTATCAATTGGATGGAATTTTTGAAACTTGTGATTCAATGGGTGCCAATTTTATAAATACCAATCTTGAGGAATTTGCACGCGGATTTCAAGCATATCTCAAAGAGTCTGTAGACTTCATCGAAGAGGAAAAAAGTGTGGAAATTATCATGTCCATTCTTTCAAATTATACACCTGAATGTATTGTAAGAGCTTCTGTAGAATGTGAATTAGA
>JAHEJC010000200.1 GCA_024639065.1 Lewinellaceae bacterium
TTTTCACCATATTAACTTATCTACAAACAGCTATAAGATGCTGTGTGCCGGGCCTGTATTTTCTGACTCTAAAATTAAGAGCCGTGGTCCCCACACTTGTCTTTTTGATTGAGCTTTGAATTTGTCTAACATTCAATAGCCCAGTTCTATTCAAGAATTGTTTACCTTTTTTTAATAAATCTTTGATGAGCCGGTACATCACACGAGGGTAGACACCATAAAACTCCACGGAATCAAAGTACGTTATTAGTATATCATATAGGTGATCTCGATCATAAAGTATTTTATGAACTCCTGTATGTTGATAATGAAATCCTTTTGCTGGATTTGGAGTTGCAATAACGATTGCTCCTCCAGGTATCAACACCCTTTTGATCTCGTTAAGAAAATTTTCCCGCTCACAATCGTCAAAATGCTCAATGATATGACTCCCAACTATCAAATCAAAACTACTATCTCTGATACCCATCTTGAAGGCGTCGGCGCATAACCGAAAAATTTTATCATCATCAATATTTTTTAGGGCTGGCAAGTGAATGTCAACACCCACTACCATAGCTCCTGCCTCTTTCAATATTTCAGCCCCGTACCCTTCTCCGCAACCTATATCTAATGCATGATTGAAATTTATCGACTTCAATATCCATTTATAACCAATTAGAATCGATTGGATGTGAGAAAAAGTCATGCCTAAGTGATCCCTTTGCCTTTTAGAAGAAATAGGATCGTGAACCATGATGCTTCCCTATGATTTAGGAATGTCTAAAATGCTGCAACGCATTGGTGTGTGCTGAATTTGTGCCCAAAGTATGGATACTGAATTAGTCACTAAAGCTCAATACACTATATTGCAGAAAGAGGAACGATTTTGAGTAATAATATGGATTAAAGATGGTATATAAGTCGTGTTCGCTTGATAGTGTGGCTTTTTCTCAGGTATTTCATTAGACAGGTATTTTAAAAAGGCGAGCTTAGCAAATGTTCGGATTTGCTTTTGGAAAATGATTTTGATACGGCACACTTCTAATCGGCTATTATCCGCAACGACCTTGGTGCATCTGGTAATGCCGAGGACGTCAATCCCTTTCCTGTATAAACATAAGCCCCACGTTCCCAAGATCCATAGTTTTCCTGCTTTGTCATTCTAACTTTCGGTGGATTTCTTGTCCAATCCGTATAGCGAGGGTCAATTGCATCATTATAGCAAATTGTGTAAAGATTTTCCTGAACTGCTACCTTGAAGCACTTCGAAAGATCCGCGCCATTATTAATAACCGTTCCGTTTAGCTTGTAATTATCGTCAACCGTACCGTGGATATCATCGGCACCAGCAGGATCCACGAAACCAGGATCTGCAAAATTACCCGAAGGGAAACCATTCTCAAAAGCATTGGTTTTCTGAATTGTGCTAATATTTCTGCTGGAACCAAAATAATAAATATAGGGAGTTCCGCTCGTAAAATATGTGTTATGCTCAAGGGCAGTTAAGTTATTTTCATCTCCTTTATTGACGTAAATCTGCCTATTTGATACATTGGCACTATTATAATAAAAGATATTATTTTTTACCCTTACGTTTTGACCCGCTTGGTCTGATACTATATTCAGACCGGAGCTTGCTGTTCGGTCTCCTTTCATATCACAGCGTGAAATAGTATTGTTATATACGTACACATCACCAGGAATTCCACCACCTCCAACTGTAATTCCCTGTCCGCCATCATGGGTTTTCCCACCCCAAAATTCTGCGCTGATATTATGAATAATATTACTCCATACATGTATTTCATCATAATTTCGCCACAATATAATCCCACCAGAAGAATCATAAACCAAATTGCCGTATATATAGTAATTCGTTTGAGGTGCTTGACCTGTAACAACATTTATACCGCCCGGAGCACCACATCCGTAGCACTTATTAAATCTAACAATCTTTTGATTTCCACCATGTTCTTTAACGGCGACACATGCCTGTCCGCTTGGATTCCCGACTGTATTATACTCGAATAGAATCCTATCACCTGTATGCAATGATACGGTATTAGTGTCATCTGATAAATCTTGAAATGAGTTGTCAAAAACGTTATAGCTGATGATAACATCATTTGCATTTTCTAAACCAAAACAATGTGAATCGGTATATGTACTTTTAGAATCCTCAACAGTATCATACACTAAATTTCCATCGCCCAATGCGCCGCCAAATGTTACGTAGTCATACCCTATATAATTTACCGAACCAGTAATTTGCACACCATGACCGGACATATTATGAATGTAGTTTCTCCGAATAATTAAGTGGCTTGCTTGATCGCCCTTTGAAGGTCCAGTCGCACCAATTCCTCCCCTTGAGTCCTTCATATTAAAGTCTTGTATAATCAAATAGCTGTTGTCTGTAAGCGACATGCAATAATTCGTAAATCCACCTTTTGCTCTGCTTGGCCTGTCAATGACTGCCGCAGAGGGACAGTTCCCGTCTGCCACCGGATTACAATTTCCGCCTTTCCATCCGTCAAGGGTAATGTAATTGCCATCACTTCCCCCGAATCCGACTGGAGGTTTAATCTTTGATGTTATCTCCCCAGAAAAATAAACTGTATCTCCCGGGTTGATTTTATTCATATGCTCGGTTTTGCTCCAGTTGGCAGAGCTATTGAAATCAGATACGCTCCAAGCGTTGCTTAGGCTTTTACCGTCCTTTGTGCCCATACCGTTTTGAGTCACATAGTATAGGTGTGGTGCTGCATGAGCCAGCGCGGGTATTATTGATAAACCGAAGAGAAAAATGGCTGTAATTATGATTTTCATGAAAGCACTCCTGATTGTAATTTATATTTGTTAAACTCCAGCACCACTTTAGACAACTAGATACCTCACAGAAAATTTTATTAGCTAAACTGATACTTTCCCGATCTTAATCTAAATTAGCATTTTTCATTACAGCAAAATTAATGCCAAATAACAAATCTCTCCTTTGAAAAGTCAACCCACAATATAATTGTTTAAAGGTCTGATAATGCACTACAAGTACTGCTGGTTCATCAATTTTTTTTTTTTAAGCCCTAACTTATATAGCTATCTATTAAAAAAAAGTGCACCTCGGTATAAAAAAGTATACAGATAAATTTCTTTTCATTAGCGGATAATTCAAACAATAAATATAACCGTCTCAAAATCGTTCGGAAAATTTGATAAGACACCCATCCATCGGATTGAGCAAAACCGTTTTTTACATTATATTTTCAAGATCAATATTCTGAACGACAAACTTGAATTTACCATTCGGTTCTTTTCCTATTTCATTCACATATTGGAATTGTACATCAATAGTGTCTCCAAGTCTTGACATTGCCTCAAGTAGGATCGTTTTTTCGATACTTTCTGAGTATCCATCCTCTTTTTCAATCCGAATAATAATCCTTTTTACGTCCTTTTGTACAATTTGTGCATTTTTAACATATTTTGCGTCTTTAAATAAATGATCAAGTCTTCCAACAAAACGGCCTTCGGGGGTAATAATATAATCTTCGATTCTGCCTACTATATAGTCCAGGACCGTCCCACCTTTGCCACACGGACAATTCTGATTCTCACCAATCTTTACGATGTCCTTGGTATCGTAATTTATAAGGGCCAAAGAGTAGTTGCTAAAATTAGTTGCCACCAAGCGGCCTATTTCGCCAAGCTTTGCATCAGTGTTGTCGTCTTTTAGAATCCTTACAACAGAGTGATAAGGTTGGACATGAAGTCTGCTGTGAGAGCATTCTGTGATATGGCCACAAAATTCCGTGTTGCCGTACCAAACATACAATTTGGTGTGAAAAGCCTCTTCTATCGCTTTTCTCTGAAAATTCAAGATAGTTTCTGACGAGCCAACAACCATTTTAGGTTGGAAATCTAATTGCACATCCTCATTGAGAATATATTTTGCTATGTAATAAAGTGTTGAAGGATACCCATGGATGAAGGCTGGCTTATATCTGTTCAACATCATCATATATTCAGGCATGTTCTTCATTGATAAATGGTATGAAGAGAAAAACATTTGATTTTCAGCAAAGTTATATAACCAAAAAGGAGGTATATTGCGCCTGACATCAGCAATTTTGTGGCCAGCAAAAGTCGCGATCTTATCTCCTCTATAGATATCACAGAGGCTTCTGTGGTACCACCAAAACGAGTATTCCTTTTGATACACTCCTTTTGAATATGGCACATTAAAAGGTTGTCCAGTAGTGCCACTGGATTTACCAATAAAATAAGGCTTGTTTAATACAAAGTCTGAGTACTGCTTATTTACAATCTCTTTATCAATTATTGGCCAAGATTTGAGGTCGTAATTGTTTGAAAGGTTTCGAAAATAGAAACGACAATTCTTTTTTATATATTCTAAAAACTCTTCCAGTTCTTCTTCCGCCTTTTTCTCCTGAACTTGAGAACTGCTAGTAAGCAAAAAATCATAATATCGATGGAAGAATTGCCCGTATTTTTTCCTTTTTTTGTAATAAGCCATCAAACTGGTTGTGAATACTTTTAGAGAATGAGGTAATAAAAAAAATGACTTAAACTTCAAATCCCCTGTCATTATGAACTACTTCCTTTCAATTCCGGGATTGATCTACGTGGAGAACAATTAAGGGCTACACCCCAGGCAGAAAATGCCTTTCAGATTAAACATGTCCGCTCCAACCGATATGGGGTTTGAATTTCAAATTTAAGAATGATGTGTTTTTGAAAATCTTTCCCTTAATAGCGGGAATGTTGGTGGAAACTACAATATCATTAGGTTTAAAATCGGCCAATATGTAAGATTTAGCATCAAAAGATTTAGAAAGCATGGGGATTTTCTGGTAATCAAACCCAATAATTTTCGTACATACCATATCTACTGCTACAGGGTTCCTTCCAGCGATGATCATGCCAACAGACCTGGGATGCCCTGCAGTAGGACCATTCCCCTCCATGCCAATTATGCCGTCTACGATAGAAAAATACTTTTTAGACCGATTTTTCATTGTCCCATCAATTTTTCCATAAAACAAAATGCGGTTTAGGTCGAGTACCATTCTCCAGCAGGTGTCGTTGCCATGCCAATTTCCGCTTCGAATAACATCTTCGGTATCTCCGAACAGATAGTACCCTAAACTTTTAAACTTTACAGCTAATTTTTGCATAAGTGCATTTTTGTTCAAAAGCAATTTTTTAGCTGTCAAAACAATGCTATTTTCCAAGGTTTGAGAAATCTTTTTAGCTGAAAACTGGTCCCCTCCCTCTTCTGGAGCACCTATGGCAAAATGCGGCAACCAATTTTTATTTCCGTTGATGCCTACCAATCCTTTTAGATTGAATGTCACTCCAACCTTTTTATGGGTTTTTAGTTTGGGTAAGCTAATAAAAGCATCACATTCTATTGCTGTTTTAGAAATCAAATATTCGTGTTTGCCATTTTCGTGATGATGGTTTGTTTCATCGATATCGTAAAATGCACCATAATACCGCATTCCTTTCCCATCGTGATCTGCCAAAAAGCTGTTCTTACCTAAATTTATCCGAACATTCCCCAATGGATCACCAGGTAATTTAATCGTATCCAGATAAATGCCTTTTTCATTTATCCAGCATTCGTTTCTAAGATCTAAGAATTCGATTTCAAACTTCTTATCACTCCAGTATAAATCTTGAATAGACTCGATGCACATGCGCTTCTTGATCAGATCAATCTTTGAATCTGTTTGAGGAGCATCTGCGATGATTATTCTGCCCTCTCCACCGAGGGCGAGAAAAACAAAATCGGTTGTTGCTCGCAAAACGGAACCATGAGTAATAACGTGTTCCCAGGCATCTGAATGTCGTTGAGAATGAGCGATCATGTTCGGTTTGATAAGAACCATGTCCCCTTTGTTAATAACCGATTTGAGTGGATTCCAATATTTGGAACCGTAGTTTTTCAAGTCCATCTTCAAATATAAAAGGGAATTTCTAATGCTATCATATACGGTGTTCTCAGTATCAAAGTGACCTTGAAAAGGACATTCTGGATACCTTTTTGGTGGATGGAATGGAGGCGTTTGTGGATAGCCCTTTTTCTCCTGTTGAAAAATCGCAACATGACTGTCTCTTAGCATATTCTTTCTCTTTGATTTAACACAAATACTTAGGTTACGACTGAACCCAATTGAATTCGAAAATTTTCTTCATTCTAAAAACTTTATAAATAAATATTTGAAAAATATTTAGATTTTATGATCTAATCAGACTTTATTTTGTCCATAAAAAATTTTAAAGTACGAATTAAGTTTTGATCATAAACTTCTAATGTATATTTAGATTCAAATAATCTTCTACTTTCCTTTCCCATTTTTATTCGCAAGTCTTTATTGTTAATCAAGGCTAGTATTCTTTCTGCGATTTGCTCTGGAGATTTTGGATTTACAATAAAACCATTTACTCCTTCCTGTATAATTTCTGGGATCGCACCTGCATTTGACGAAATAACAGGAAGACCCCAACTCATTGCTTCGATATTCACTAAGCCAAATGTCTCATGTTTATACCAAGTTGGGAATACAAAAATATCGCTTTTTGCAAAAAGTTTTTCTTTTTCTTCTCCGTAAACAGCACCGGGCATAGTAACAAACTGTTTAAGACTTTTTCTCTCTATGTATGCTCTCATTTGCTTACTAAAGTCTTGAGAAAAGTCTGCACCAGCAATAATAAATCGAACATTGCTTTGTTTTTTTATTATAATATTGGCAGCTTTTATTACATTGAAAGGGCCTTTCGATGGTATCAAATTCGACAAATAGAGTACCTGAATATAGTGATTATCTTGCTGCGGAGGGGAAAAGAAATGGTTTGAAATTGCATTAGCCATGTATACCAAACGTTCATCTGGAATAAACATGTTTACATCCTTCTTCATTGCTTGCCCTAATACTATACCACCTGTGGCATTAGAAAGAGTAATAGAAACAAGCAAATGCCATAGGAAACCTTCGTTTTGAAGCTCATAAAATCCTTTTCCTCCAAAACGCAAAATGTAAGGAATGCGACTTATACGAAGAAAGAAAAGTAGAAAGGTGTCTATTAAGAATGCAGATTTTCCACAGGCTATAAAATATATGCATATCACTGGGCGCCTAAACAAGCTAGCAATGAGTAGTTCAATAGTCAAAACGGGAATTCGTAGAATTTTACGTAATGATGGTTTGCCAATTGTTTCGATACTTTTGGCAAAAGATTTATTTACGAATATGACTTGGTAATCTTTTCTGTCTAACGCCGAAAGCATAGTGCTAGCCATAACGTTTGAGCCATGAAAAGGAGGCGGACACTGTGCAACGACTAAAATTTCTTTTTTCAATATTGAAACACCTTCAAATGCGTTAGAAAAATTGAAACGTAATTGAAACGTAAGAATAAAAAAAAATACTGGCGGATATCGTTTTTATAAATTGTTTTTCTGGAGAACATTGGCAATTATAATGTCTAATGAATCAACAAAACTGCTCGCGCTAAAAGTTTTAATGGATTCAGATATTTCTTGCCTGCTTAATTTATTGATAAGAACAGTAATAATACCAGTGGCCAGATGCTCCGGAGAAAGATCCTTTAAAACAATTCCGTTTATACCATCTGCTACAATATCGGGAATTCCACCCACATTCGAGGCAACCACTGGTGTACCACAGGCAAGAGATTCCAAAATCACCATCGGGGCACCTTCCGTCTCCGAAGGAAGAACCAATGCGTCCGACATATTATAAAGTATAGGCAAATCTTCATGAGGTACATGACCTAAAAAAGTCACAATTGAATTGTAATTCATCCTCATAACATAATTTTCAAGATATGTTTTATAAGTGCCTTCTCCTGCAAAAAAAATATGAAAAGGATATTGTTTATTCTTGAGCCAATGAATACAGTCCACTAATAATTTAGGTCCCTTCGTTTTTTCGATCCTGCCTACAAAAAGAATTGCATTATCATATTTTTTTAATGCATAATGCTCTCTTGCATGATTTCTTTGGACGTCATTTGGGAAAAATTTATTCATGTCAACAGCATTCATCAACAAAGAGCTTCGCTTTTTTCCTCCTCTTTTGATTATCTCTTTATGAGTTAGACGGTCAATTGCTATTATCCATTGTGCATTTTTGTAGATTAACTGTAATACATACTCATAAAATTTGCGGAATACGATGGTTCTACCATATGTAAATTTTGATTTAGCCACCGGATTTTCAGATCCATGTTTTTGATAAATGACTGGAATATTCTTTCTGTTCTTTAAAAACGGTAGACAACATTCAGGCATCTGAACATATAAAACATCTACCCCGCTTCTGAGAATTTTCCCGCGGTAGCGCATATAATAAAAAAGAACCTTGAAGCGCATAGGAATTCTTGAAAAGAATCTTAAACTGCATATAGGAACAAATTCCACATTAGGTTGCAGATAAAAAGTTTTCCATGGAATGACATCATCCAGCCCTATCCCGAAAATAATCACTCGTTTTGCTTTTAAATGAGGAATAACATTGCTTAAAAAGCCGCTTGACCCACCAGAGACCAATTTTTTCGAAAAATCGCTCGGATCAATAATTCCCAATGTTAGTTCACTCTGTACCAATTTCATCATCTTTAAGCTGTTGCATTGAGTAAAACAAACCCATAATTAACCAGAAGTATTGAGAGAATTCGACCCGAAAAACGATAGCATTGCTGCCGAAATTCATAGCAGCCGTCGAGATCAATACCGCTCCAAATAAATATTTGGTTTTCTTATCTTTACACAAAGCAATATCCCAGCACAAAATAAAATACAAAAATAAATATAAAAGCAGGCCAATTACACCAAAACTTATCAATAGGGACATGTAGTCGTTGTGGAAAGCGAAAACCCTTTCATGACCTAAACCTCTTCCAAATAATTGCTGAATAAGACTTGATTCTAGAAATAGATCGATGTTGCTTACAAAAAGTTTGACACGCCCACTCGTAGCGGTATTGATGTCAATATAATCTTTTTTGAAGACGATTGTTTGAATGATGTCGGAGAAGAATATTCCTGTCAGGGCTGATAACGCGATAAAAATAAAAAATGCCTTTTTATTTGTGCCCCACAGATAGATGAGCCAGAAAATGATAAGCCCAATCATGGTTGTTCTGGTTAAAGATTTATAAAGGCAAAAGACACTCAGAATAAGAATAAACCCGATGACAACTCGATTGAAATATGATTTGAATTGATATAAGTGATGTAAAATACAATAGAGAAAAGAAAAGAAAAGCATGCTGTATGCTAAAGTATGGATGCCAGTAAAAGCACCAGCAAAGCGTGACATTTCATGATGAATTTCAACCATCTGAATTGATTTACCAAGAAGGATATTGTAGGTGCTAAATCCAATGGGTATTATAAATCCAAGGACAAGAAAAATTGATAGAATCTTAACTTGTTTTGTTTGTGTGATGAATGTTCGAACTGAGAAAAAAACGATAAAAGGCAGTATTGTTTTAGAAGTTTTGCGTATTTCGGATCCCCAAAATAGGCTCTCAATTGAATACAAAATAAATATCATTATAAATAATGAAAGCAGATCGAGTTTAATTCGCTTCAGTCCAATTAATAAAGGAAGGAACAAAAGATAAGAAGTACTCACTCCCACTATCTCAGTAATTTCTACTACGCCGATGGCAAGATTCTCTCTACCCATTAAAGACAATGGTCTTAAAATTGCAAAACCGATAAGTATTAAAAATCCGGCATTTATTGCGGCCTGTTGTGAAACTGTTGTATCCTCAAAATAAGATCCTTCTGAAAGACTTTCAATGTTTGGTCTGTTCATTTTTATTAAATCCTTGTTTGTGCTTTGTGCCTAATATATAGAAGAATTGTCGATCGTATAGTTAAAAGAAAATTGTGAAAATCAACCAGCGTTCCTAATAGAACCCAAGGAAGGCATTTTGCAATTAGAGTTTTTTCGCCCTGCAAAAATGCATAGGTGAAGATACGCGATTCGTAGCGATGTCGGAGACGAAGGCTTTTATTGATCAATGCCCAGTACTTGTTGCGGAGCAAAATGTAGCCTTTCAGCTTACTTTTCGAGTTTTGGCCAATGCGATCCTCTCGGTTATCTTGATAGATGTGGACAAGTGTTTTAGGAACGTTAGAAAATTTAGAGATTTCGGCGACCCTCAAATATAAATCCTGATCTTGATTTGATGGAAAGCGCTCATCGAATCCTGCAATAGCTTTCAAAACTTCCGTCCGAATACATACACTACTTAAGCAACCTATGCGGTTTCCATACAGGAGTTTGTCCCTGACCCAACCCGAAGGTCTGTTTTTAATGTTTATCGGTCTTTGTCGTTTTTCTTTGAATATTGCATAATCGGTACAGACAAGACCAACAGATTGTTCCGCATTTCGTGTCAATTCGTATTGGCACTCCAGTTTTTCAGGGAGCCAAACGTCGTCATCATCTAAAAAAGCTACCCATTTGGCTTTCGCTGAAAAAATGCCGACATTTCGAGCACCGCATGCCCCTTTTGTTCGGCTATTTTTCATGTAACGGATTCGAAGATCAGAAAACGACTTGACAACAGATGATGTATCATCGATCGAATGGTCGTCGATAACAATGATTTCGAAGCTTTCAAACGTCTGATCCAGAACGCTTTCGATGGCACGTTTTAGCAAATTGGAACGATTATAAGTCGGAATGACAACCGTAAAGAAAGGATTATTCATATTTCCGCATGATTCTCTCACCCCAGAGCCATATACCATAGTGACATTAAGCCTGATCATTTTTATTTTAATTTCACGAATCTTTTCATAAAAATTAAGGTCGCATCGCAGAAATGACTTAGCTTTGTTGATAGTGTTGGAATTATCTCTGCAAAATTGTATTATTTCAATTGGGTAGACTTAAAATATTTTCTCAAACGTTGATAACCGCTCGGGCCGAATAGCGATGAAAAGAGATGGAGATAGGCTATGGTATTAAGGGGATAAATTTTAATCGCTTTTAAAATATTCTTGCGTCCTTTTTTCATTTTTTTTAACTGGCAATATTGTGCGCCCAGACAGAGACATAATTTGCCCCAACCCTCCTTGTTTTTTTTGAATAACGCCTGATACCTCTCAAGTAATT
>JAHEJC010000201.1 GCA_024639065.1 Lewinellaceae bacterium
TTTGTTTTATCTACTTTTGCTCAAGTAAACTTGGCAACGCTTCCAAAACAAAAAAACCAAGGCAAATGCCTTGGTTTTTATTCATCCGTACTCGAGGCGGTAACAGAACCTTGCTTATTCCCTCTTACACTATCTTACTATTAAAACCATTCAACAGCCTATATAATATAGTACTTAACAGCGTTTCGTTATTTTTACGTAGTAAGACTAAATTAGATGAAATAAGCCCAAATTAGCAAAATGTCGGGAAAATGTCGGGAAGAATTTTAACATTTTTGACTTACCTTTAGTCTTTCAGATTTAAGGCTATGGGCAGTGTTAAATTCTTAATTAAAGGACAGGCCATATTGCTAGAGGGGGTATCGGGTCAAAACATCTTCAAATATTAAAATAAATCATCGCCACTCAGTGAGAATTTTACTCTGTGAAAAGAATTGAAGGGGGGGGGTATGAGCTATTCATTATTTATTTTCAACTGGATTTTTTGAGATTTGAACTATTGTAGTAACTCTTTCCTTTGCAATAATTGATTCGACGCGTTTTACCAACAATCTAAATTTCTCGTCTAAATCGTCCAACATATATGGTTCAGCACTGGTTTGATATAGGTATAATTCCGAAGTTAATTCGTCTTCAGCTTTTTTGAAATTCTTGAATTTTTCTCTGAAGTTAAAGGTTAACTCCAAAGAAACTACGACTATCAATAAGATGCTTAATATGGTTACCATAAGGTCACTATATTCGTAAACTCCAAATTGAGTATTCAACTCATAATCTTTAAGTAAACTCCAATTGGTAACTATTGGAATTAAAGCCCCGGCGATTAGACTAAACAGCAATAAAAATCTATAGGCGTTCTTGTAAAGTTTGGATTTTTTAAAGTAAAGTTTGATTTTCCAAATTAACCGGGTTTTAATGTACTCTTCCTCCTCCAGTGACCCTTTAATTATGAAATTATCACCAAACTTACGTCTTCTTAAAATATTCATTAATGACAAGTTTTTATTGAGTTAGAACATTTTCAAACAACAATTAGTACTTACTGTCATAACTGATCCATAAAACTAAATTGTCAATTGAATACAGAAGTAAAAGTGATAGTGGGGAATATACTTTTAGCTCGAAAGATGATTTTTCTTCTGAATTGGTATTCAATTCCTCGGGTCTTATCATTTTATCATCCTTAATTCTTTTCGCAATTGCTATTTAAGAGACCAGGGTATTTTTTCTGATCTAGTTTGATAGGCGATCTATTTCATTCTGTCGAGCTCCGATAACGCCATCAGCATAGCTTTGTTTTAAATTCTTGAATTCAATACCCAAGAGCAGTTTGTCTTCTCCGATGATGATTCGGTCCAATGTATTGTCAAATATTGCGCTTTGAAGTTTTCTGAAGTAATCTTGTAATTTTACTGAGCTCCTATAAATATCAAGGGAGTTGTCTTTTGGAGTAGAATTACCAAAGGCCAGTGTTAAAAGAGATAATGCAGCGGCTATCCCGGTTACTACGGGATTGGGAAAAAGTCCTAGCCCTGTTAGAATAGCACTAGCCCCATTATTAATTGCTGAAGAGTTATTTATCATATCAATGTATTCCGATTGATATGCTTCAATATCATTTTGTGTTTTTTTTCTGATGGCAATTTCGATCCAGGCTAAAAGTAGACCGATCCGTGCGGCCATAGGGCGTACAATTTCCGGAATGGAGTTTAGCTTGTATCCCTTGCTAGATCGGAGTTTATCTTCCAATTTTCGAACAACTTGGACCGAGTTCAATCCGGCCAATACGACTATACTTTCCGATATGGCTTCTTTGTCAGAAGCCAATCGATCCTGTAGTAGTCCAATAAATTCATCAATTTCTTTCTGCTGTAATCGTGCGAATGGTGAATTAGGCTGAATAGCCAATGTTCCATCTCCCTTGTTAATTATCTTTAGGAATTCCGACGTAATAAAGTTAGGAGAAGAAGTCGCACTTTTGGGCCAGGTTAATGCTGGTAATGAAGTAATCCCTTCAAAAAGATCAAAGGATTTAGAAGTGGCCGGGGCAGTATACACCCAATGCCATGGCTCGTCAATATCATTGTCCTGATAAAAGTTATATTTAGCAGCGTTGGTTGAAAGCCAACTCCACAGCCAACTCTGACGCCATTTGTCAGTATCACTTTTATTTGTTTTATTTCTTAGTCTTTTACCATCCTCTTTGTTTGAGATATCGATGGCGAGCCCATTGTTATGATTACTGTAGCCCGGAGTCGCAATTCGTCCTCTTGTATATCGTGCCAAATACTCAGCAGCTTTGTCTCCGTGTTCTCCTCCCTCTAAACCTTTTCTATAATTCGTCGTGTCTGGATAATATTGATTTGTAACATACTCATTCCAAAGACGAAATTGACTAGAAGCCGAGCGATAAGCACTGTTAACACCTACGGTTACATTTTTTTGTGCTGAGGCAATAGCTTCACGAATGGCCTTCAACATATCTTTAGCGGATTTAGCCGCTTCCTTCCTCAGCTTATAGCGCCCTTCAACTACAGATAAATCACTGTCGGGCACATCATTTACAAATGTCCTGTTGGTATTTCTTGCCAGATTTATATCATAGACTTTTTTAATGAATTGAAGCTGAACACTCGATGCCCCTTTCCAATTCAGTCCGGTAGATGAAATAGTGAGGTCTTTAACCAATGCTGAATTGGAGTATGCCAGTACTTCTCTTTCAGGTTCTAAGTAGTTAAGGGAGCTCACCCAACCCGAAGGAACAGATCTCAAGGGTCGTAGTTTAGGATTATTTCTTTTAACTGACTTTTTCCTTGAATACCAATCTATATTTTGAAGAATGAACATAACGCTATCAATAATTTGTTTTTCATACACTTTGCCCTTTTACCTCGGCTGAATAATTATTATAAGGGAGATGATATCTTTAGAAGTCTGAACTATAGCTTTGAAAGTCTCCGCTTAACTTCTATATACGAAGTACTAGATCGGGTCTTCTCTATTAAAAAATCATATTACAGTACCATCTCCATAGATTTTATACCTTTTCAATTTAATGACATCACTGCCTATAGATCTTGTAAATCTGTAATTAAATGTGACTTCTATCATCGACATTGTCTGTCCACCATTTCTTGAGGTATAATTGTTAGGATCTACCATTAATTTTGCCTCAACATTCAAACCCCAGCCGACCGCGTCATTGGATTGAATATGATCAATGTCAATATATCCAACTCCATATCCATTATATTTAAATCTTAAAGCAAATTTAGCAGAGATTTCATCAGATGCGAGGTTCTCTACTTTCTCATAAACGGTTACTGTTTTAGGTTTCCATATCCCTTTAGATTTGTACTGGGCCTCATCATCACTAGGATATTTAGCTCCTTCTAATCTGGCAAGTTTAACCTTGATATCACCTTCAGTCTGCGCCCAGGCGAATTCAAAGATTTTCCAACCCAAGCCTGCTCCTGCAATTACTGCACCGGCAACGGCAACAGGGGTTTGCTGTGTATGATAGGCCTGACTCTTAACCATTTTCGTTTTTTTCTTAACCTTTTTGGCATCGAAGTTGGTTAACTCGTCTACCAGAATTAAAAATCTATTGCTCATGATGATTGTTTTTAGAGATTACGTAATACTATTAGGTTCGAACATCGACTGTGCCCGTTAATTCACAATGTGGATTAGTAGTGTTAGAAAAATAAAAGGTGAGGTAGTATTGCCCTTGTGGCAAATTACTCCAGTTTTGTGTGTCCGGTCCACCGATTCGGAATTTACGGGTACCGTGGTCAGTATCTGGCCAAAGATTCTTTTGCTCAGTAAGTGACACATTTAGTTCTGGAATGGTAGAACATCCAGCTGGATTCCAATGGGTGTTTAACATCACTTCAAGTCTGCCACTATTAATCGTAAAGATCCTACTTTTTAGAACCTGATGCTTAATACTTATTGTGCTACTAAAACTAGCCTGGGAAGAAAACTTCTGTGATTCTTCTGCTTGTTTTTCTGCTTTATTTACCTTGTTCAGATCGTTCAAAAAATCCTTTGTTAAGATTTTATCATCTTCCTGCTCAACCTTGTCCTTAGCATCTTCAGCGGATTTTTCTTCCTTATCTTCGGCTGTTATAGTCGAGTTTGGATCATTGGTCGTTACTTTTTGTGCAGTTATTTTTTCTTCTTTTTCCGCTTCCTCAGTTGAGATTTTTTTATCTGATTCAGTGCTTTCCTTTTTATCATCTTCTAATAGTGTATGTATTTTTTTTGTGAATACCTGATCCGTTTCTTTCTCCAGATCATCGAATTTCTTGTCTATTGTAATAGATCCTAAATCGTAGGATTCAGCCATTTCCATACTTTTGGCTATCTTATCAAAAATGGCGTGATCATTTTTCATTTTTTCTTCGATCTGCTCATCCTCTTTCTCTGCCATTCCATGATTTTTTAGCTTTTGTGCAGCTTCAGGATCTTTCTTAACTCTTTCATCATCCCAGACCTTTTTTCCATCCATTATGGCTTTCAAATCGTCTTTAAATTTTTGATCTTCTTCTTTTATTCGTTCATTAGTAGGAAGGGTGATTAACTGTTCCTCCTCCTGTACTTTTTTCTTGTCGGTCACCTCTTTTTTTACCTGTTCCGTGTCCTCAATATTTGTAGGCTGTTCTTGAGAACCAATACCCTCCACCGCATTGGTATCGGAAGGTTCTGTTTCTGTTAATGAATCTGCATGACTGAAATAGGCATTGGCATCACTATAATCTTCGTCCACATCAGTGTACGAAGCTGAATGGCTTAGCATAGAAACATTCTGATTATCATGCTTGTCATAATCACAGTCTAAATCATAAGCTATACTAAGACTTTGTGGTACATTCAATTCAATGGGCTCATTTTTATCATAATGGGCAACGACGATTTCTCCTGCCTTCTTTTTGGGCACCAGAACCTTTTTCTTTGCAGGCAATGGGGCGTTCTTTGATTTTTGCACTGGTGCAGGTTTGGCGCCTAAAACGAAACTTTTGTAGTTAGACATAGTGCTTATTTTTTATTATTGAGTTTCATTTTGTAAACAGTGAATGGATCCGATACAATAATTAGTTCATTTGGGCCGTCTTGAATTAATTCCATCGGAACGCTAATTTGAAGATTATCTTTATTTGCTTTTTCCAATTCAGCCAACTTACCATTGAATACTGCTACCGGTGTATATTTTTCATCCATCACCAAATTTTCACCTTCCACATTAATAAATGAGTTGCTTTTGCTAATATTAAAATTGACATTTTTTACACTTGGCGGATAATCTCTTCTTCTGGCCTTTTTTAGCAGTTTTGCCAGTTTTGAGTAATTTGTTTTTTTATTGCTAATACGCTCAATGTCCACATTCTTTTTTTCAATCTCTGTTAAATCATTAACCGAAGTAACCCCTATTTTTCTAAGAGTATTTTTAGTCTCAGTATCTATATCTTCAATTAAGTCTATGGAGACGTCATCTATAGTTGTAGGATCCTTGGTAGTTTTTCTGATTTGTTGATCCGTTATTGAACCCAATTGTATAGCAATTTTGGAAGCACCTTCCTGACCTGGTTCCGCAGTTACGAATTTTACATTGCTACCGTCAAAACTTGGAAAAAGTTGCATTTCCAGATTCACATCCCTAACCGTATAAGTCAAAGGTTTATTAATAGCCTTGACGGCCAAAGTTTCTCTAGCCTTGTCCAACTCTACAATGAGTGAATCGAGAAAGGATTCTAAATTCCAAGGTCTATTTGCAACAGCCATTTACTTATTCTTTGATAATGGTTAATCTTATTTTATGGAACACGGGCATTATTGTTGTTTCCACATAATACATTGGTGGAATTGCACCAATGCGTATTTCATTTTGTTCATCTATTTCAATCAATAACTGACAAGCGGATTCAGCTTTCAATTTTTCAACACTCATAGAGACATTGGTTCCTGCAAATTGCTCTTCAATGAAATAGTCGATAGAGCCCATTTCGTCAATGAATTCGCTCAGTGGAATAAAATCTTCGTTCTCCAAGTAATTCATCCTTCATCAGTCTTTCGTTCGACATTTACTGGCATCAGTTTAACTTTCTTATCAAATAAAAGTTTCTGACCATTTAATAATATGTTTTCCGCCTCAAGTGAAAAAGACGACACTCTAGATAGGTCTGGTATTTTTTCTTCCATGATTTTAACGTTCAGATTTAGTACCTATAAAATGTATTAGAGTAGGCTTCGGAATAGTTTTTTCAATCGGTTCTAAAAGAATAACTTGACCCATCTCGTCTGTTTTCCCTTCTTTTGATAGGTAAAGTTTGTGAAGAGAAATTTCAGGATAGGACCATAAGGTAGCTGTATCGCCTTCTCTGCCTTTCATTTCTACTCTTTGTCTGGCAACCTGTTGAAATTCCTTTTCCAAGGAACTGTTTAAAAGAATTTTAATCAATGGTTCCTGGAGTATTTCCTGATTGAGTAAAGCAAGAAGTTCATTAATGGAGTTAAGACTTAATTCTAGTCCGCTTTTGAGTTTAGCCTGGATTTTTCTTCTTTTTGGATGTTCCTGACCCTCTTCGACATTATCTTGGGTAATCTGTTTTCTAGTTTCAAGTCTTGCAATCCCATCTTCCTTGTTATTTAACAAATAGAAGTATTTTAGGTCAAAGGCAACCTCCCATCTATTACTTTTGGAAAAACCACCTTCCCAAATCTTATGCCAGAATTTTCTGTGAATATTTATATCATTCAATGGAATCGGATTGGCTATTGCTTCGCCTATTCTATCAAATAAATAGCTGTCCAAAAAATGAACATAGTGACATTTGAAAACACCGATGTTTTTATTTTTATTAGACTTCCAAATATGAGAGAGTTCCAGTTTAAGTTCTGTATTACAAGGGATTTGTGCAGTTTCTTCGGGTAGGAGAAATGCCTCCTTGATATCATTTCCAATATTGACATCCAAGAGATTGATATTCTTTCTGAATACCAATTTCATGGTTTGCGCATCTTTGATTACGATCTGGATGATGGATTTATTCAATACTTTTTGAAGAGTATTGCCACTTATAGTCTCAAGTCTATAGGGTAGTGAAATCCGACTTTTTTTAGAGTAAAGAACGCGTTGTTTACCTTTAAAATTGACAGTTCGGGTTCCTATAAACTTTAAGTTTAGATTTTTAATCAATTCAAACTTGATTAAATCTTCTTTATGAGCTGTTGAGATGCTCATACCTTGTAATAATTTTGCTAAATCATCAGCAGAGTCCACGCCTGGATTAATTGCTTCTAAATGTTTGATTTCTTGCTCGTCCATTTTTAGGAGAGTATCACCAACGGCTTTAAACAGCTTGGTAGGTTGATTCCCAATTGCCTCAATCGTCTGTGGATTAAGGACTTTCTCTATTACCGGCATTAAAGCTGGTAAAGCTGCTAAAACAGCTGGAGCTATTTTGGCTTCTGAGTATTTACCATTGGCAATCTCTTTTTTATTAGTTGTATGTTTAGCTTGTTTCTCGATATCTTTTATTGCTACGGTACCTTCCGTTTTTTGCACCATATCTTTGATGGCCATAAATAGTTTCTGAGGATCATCACCTATAGCTAATATTGCCTCAGGAGAAAGCTGTCTCTCCAGTATTGGACTAAGTCCTAAGATGGTTTCTGGTTCTAGACTATAAGTGGAACTCCAGGAACTTAAGGACTGCGGTGCGGAGGTAGATTGATTGGGAGTTGTGGCAGTTGGGGTAGCGGCAGAAGCGTTATTTTGCGCTAGAGCCTGTAAAGCCTCCATGACCTTATTTAAGACATTGTTGGTTTGATTACCTGCTGCTGGGGTATTTGAACCTGAAGAAGGTTGTTGCCCCCCTCCTTTAAGCAGCCCTCCAATGATAGGAGCCGCGTGTTTAACGATAGTTGGCAGGGCATTAACTATGGTGCTCCAAAACATTACCTGACTCATTCTGGGTTCTGAAAAGGAGAATGCTTTATTTTTAATAATGGTTTGAGGTATTTGATTCATTTTTTCTATTTCATTTGTGAACATCTCGCCATGATTACTCTTGCTAAATGCCAATTCTCTTCCAACATTAGGATATAACCTAACAATATTTGATAGGGTAGGAGCTTTGTTTTGTCTGTTATTAAAGCTGTAGAGTTGTACATATTTCGTGTTTCTTGTGAGCTCGCTTTCTGGGATTCTCAAAGGAAATCTTCCTTGGCCAATCTTATGCCTGGCATCATTGATTTGCATAAGTTTTGATCTGCGTTTTTCTCCATTTAAGACTTCAACAAATTCATTTTTACCAACTTTTAGTTTTCTTTTTTTTTCACCCAGGGTATAACTGAAAAATTTCGATGTACCTATATCAGCTTGAAACAGATAATCTGCACCAGCTTTACCCTTATATCGTAAAAACGCAAATGCCATAAGTGAGCATTTGAGTGTTATGCGCTTGCTGCAGGCAGCGCGGCTTTTTTATCTTCTTCTGTAGGCGGAGCATACATTGTGGCAAAGTTGTCTAACTTGAAGTAATCCGTTGAAAACTTGATATTTACAAATCCTCTCAGTTTAGCTTTTAGTTCATCTTCGGAGGTACTTTTGGCAGATGATACACTGAATTTTGTGGTACGTGTACTGCGAGTATGACCACCACTTCCACCACCAAATAGCTTGCTAATTAGACCTGTACTGGCTCGGGCAGAAGTCCCCGAAGAGGTTTGGGTCTTATTAATGGCTTTATCCTTCTTCTCCCCTGTACGTTTTCCTTTAAATTCAAAGTGCACCTCAGCCTCTACTTCTCCCTTATCTACTACTAGTCTGGTAAGTCCCATAAGTACCATTTCACGCAATGCGGCTCTATGCTCTTGGGCCATTTTGATTTTGGCATCCATGATCTTGGCCTTTAACTGATTATCGCCAATTTCATCTAAATTTCCAGTCGCAATAATTTCACCTTTCGGGTCCGTCAAGTCCATTGTTTCATTTCCATCATCATCAGTTCCCATACTGATATTGAATTCATCCGGATTGTTCTCGGCCAAATAGGCAAAAGTCGTGGTAGAATCGATCTGCTTTATGAATTTTGCAAGTCCCGAAGTGGCCTCTTTCATCAATCGGATATAATCATCAGTTTGTGCCTTCATAACCTCAATATTGGCATCAAAAACTGACTTGAGTAAATCCCTTACAAACGCAGGAAAATCAACGGAATCCACGAGATCTTCAAATGCATCAACACCTTCATCAAATCCCTTTTCATGTCTGGAATCATCAATGAGATCTGAGGCCCTATCATCCCTCTTTCTTCGCCTCGCTGTGGCCTCTGAAAACCCAGATTCTTTTCCGGCACTTTTGAGTTTATCAATCTGTTCTTCAACCACACTGACGTACATTTTTTTCTGGTCATCTATGCTCATATTTTTAAAAGCATCATTATGACTTAAAATGTCCCTGGCACGTGATCTTGCCTTATCTTTTATTTGACTAAGACTATTCATGAATTTTGCGTTTTAGATTTAGAAATCCCAATTTTCCTCCATAGATTCAAATTCCTTTTCAGCCTCTTCGAATTCATCTTCATTGTACTCTTCTTCTGTACTTCCAACTTCCTTTTGCAACTGATTTTGTGCTATGATAAAGGCCTCAACATTTCTTATAAAACTCTGGAAATCACTCTCACTAAAGGAACCCCTATTGTAATTAGCTATATCAAGTATGATATTTCTTCCTGAATCGGCAATAGTTCTAAGCGCAGAGGTGTTGGGGAAGTAATTAAATTCTTCCATACTTACACTTTCAACTATATTCCAAAGGTCTCTTGAAACACCATGACCTAGTTGATCACGAAGTTCTTCAGCATTAATTATTTGAATAGCATCCTCTAAATGGGCATACATTTCTGGCACGAAGATTTTTACCATTCCAGAAGCAGCACGAGATAAGTTATGTTGTAGATCTGTTATAACCTGCTGAATGGCAGACTTTGATACGCGCGAAGCATCGTCAGCCTTTTCATATTTATCAATATATGTCACTGCCTCACCCATAAGTGTCTCCCATAGTGGCAAGAAATTGTCGTTGGTTACCATACTGGAAACCGTATCACCACTACCTATATTAAATACCTGTTTGTACCACATAGATCGTTCTTCAAAAGTTGTACGATTTTCGCGCAACTGCATATAATTATATAGTCTCGTGGCCGTGGTTGTTGACTCAACATCTACTTTACCTGTGGTGACATATTTTAGAACGGAGTCTGTCACACGGAAAATACCCATTTCGTCTCCTAAAATCATTATTGCATAAAGTGACGCAGCATTCTGAATATTTACCATATTGATAGTGCCGCCAGGGAAGTTAGCGGGATCAAGAAATGGAAAGGCATTTTGATGATCAAAATCATTTACCTCATTGTAATAAACATTCTTGACTGGATCCCTTGATCCGTCCGTTGTATTGTTTAATACCTCTGTTAACGTGTGAAATAAAATGGTATCACTCATGAGATTATCTTTTATTAAGTTCTTTTTGATATGCCACTAATTTTGGAAGATTGCCTTCACAAATCATTTTGGCTTGCTTTATGATGGTATCATATTTGATAGAAGTTCGAGGATCTTTGAGTTTTTTGAGTAGCTCTTCAACCTCGAATTCAGCAAGTTGACAAAATGTCAAAATCCCTGCTTCCTTGAATTTTAGATCCGTTTCTGGACCTACATTCTCAATGATTTGGAAATTATCTGGAATAAAGGTTGAACTGCCTGGACCAGTTGTAATTAATGGTGATCCTGCGCCACCCCCAGAGGCTGTAGGACCGGTACCTGCACCAACACCACTTGACCCACCATCAGGCGGAGGCGGAATACTGGGTCCTGGAAGTTTGTAACCATTTTTTAAGAGGTAATCCACCATCTTTTTTCTTAATGACACCTTATCTACACCTTTGGGTAAAGTGACCTTATCCTGGTCATTGAGGTAATTATCTACAAGGACAAAATAGCGGCCACCTTTCTTTAAGTCTTCAATTAAATCTACTACAGTTCTAGTAGGATCTCCAGGGAAATAACATATGGATCTATTCCTGACCATATCTTTGAGTTTAGCAATTTCTGCCTCGCTAACATTGAGATTTTCTTTTTCAATAACCT
>JAHEJC010000582.1 GCA_024639065.1 Lewinellaceae bacterium
AAAAATAGTAAAACAAATAGCTACTTCAGGCCGAAAGATTATGTTCATAGCCACAAAAAAACAAGCTAGAAATATTATCAGCAATGCTGCGATGAGTGTAAATATGCCATTCGTAACGGAAAGATGGCTTGGGGGTATGATGACTAACTTTTCTACTATTCGAAGATCGGTAAAAAAGATGAATACTATAGATAAGATGTTAGCAGATGGTTCGCTGACGAGCGTGACTAAAAAAGAAAGATTAACCCTTACTCGGGAAAGGAATAAGTTGGAGAAAGTATTAGGAGGTATTGCCAATTTGAATAGACTTCCCTCAGCCGTCTTTTTAGTAGATATTCACCATGAACATATTGCTCTTGCCGAAGCTAGAAAGTTAGGTATTAAAACTATAGCAATGGTAGATACCAACTCTGACCCAAATTTAGTTGATTATCCAATACCCTCGAATGATGACGCTTCTAAATCGATCGGTATCATCTGTAATTATCTAACAAATTGCATTAAAGAAGGACTTGAAGATCGAACTAAAATGAAAGAAGTTCAAAAAGCAGCAGTTAAATCTTAATCACTCGACTAACAAATAAATCATAACTATAAATGAATACAATGATATCAGCAGCTGACGTAAAAAAACTCAGAGAGCAAACAGGCGCTGGGATGATGGATTGCAAAAAAGCATTGACGGAGGCAGATGGCGATTTTGAAAAAGCAATTGAAATACTTCGAAAAAAAGGCCAAAAACTTTCAATAAAAAGAGCTGATCGAGAAGCAACTGAAGGTGTTGTAATCGCCAAAGTTTCTGATGATGGCACCAAAGGAGTAGTTATAAAATTGAGTTGTGAAACAGATTTTGTCTCTAAAAACGAAGAATTCATCCAATTGGCTCAAAAGTTTGCCTCTATTGCATTGAATAATTTTCCTGAAAGTAAAGATGCTTTTTTGAGTTTATCTTTTGAAAATGGTATCAGTGTGCAGGACAAGGTAACTGAAACATTAGGTGTCATTGGCGAAAAGATAGAAATTGCCAACTATGAGCGCTTGGAGGCTACTCAAATTGCTAGTTATATACATATGGGATATAAAGCAGGCGTTTTAGTAGGATTGAATCAATCAGGTGAAGAAAAACTTGCCGCAGGTAAAGATGTTGCTATGCAAGTCGCAGCAATGAAGCCAATTGCATTGGATAAAAATGGTATCGATCAAAGCATTATTGATAAAGAAATCGAAATCGGTAAAGATCAAGCACGGCAAGAAGGTAAACCCGAGCAAATAATCGAAAAAATTGCTTTAGGTAAATTGAACAAATTTTTCAAAGAAAATACCTTACTCAATCAACAGTATGTTAAAGATAGCTCCATGACGGTAACTCAGTATCTACAGAGCGTAGATAAAGAACTAAAGGTCACAGACTTCAAACACGTTCGATTAGGCTAAAATTATAAATTTATTAAGGAGCGAATTTTTATTCGCTCCTTTTTTTTGACCCTATCTGCATATGGATTTAAAATATAAACGAGTTCTTTTAAAATTAAGTGGTGAAGCCCTTTTGGGTGATCAGATTTATGGGATCGAACCCGGAATGTTGAGACATTACTCCGAACAAATTCAACAAATCGTAGAACTTGGTGTAGAAGTAGCCATTGTAATTGGAGGAGGAAATATATTCCGAGGACTTCAAGCAAACCAATCGGGTATTGAGCGTGTCCAAGGGGATTATATGGGTATGCTGGCAACGGTGATCAATGGGATGGCGTTACAATCCATGCTTGAAAATCAAGGGATTTATACTCGGTTGATTTCTGCCATTGAGATGAAAGAAATAGCCGAACCCTATATACGACGTAGAGCCATCCGACATTTAGAAAAAGGAAGGGTAGTTATTTTTTCTGCGGGAACTGGGTCCCCATATTTTACTACGGATTCCGCAGCCGCTTTGAGGGCCAATGAAATAAATGCGAACATCATTCTTAAAGGAACGAAAGTAGATGGTATTTATTCAGAAGACCCCCACCACAACTCGAAAGCAATTAAGTATGATCGCATCAGTTTTTCAGAAGTCATTTCCAAAGGGCTCAATGTGATGGACAGGACTGCTTTTACGATGTGCCAAGAAAATGATATTCCGATCATAGTATTCGATATTTACGCTAAAGAAAACCTATCCAAAATTGTCTTAGGAGAAAAGATTGGAACCTTAGTACAAGATTGATTCTAGAAATTTTATCTTAGTATCTATGTTTTTGTTTAGTTCTCCATTAGTCAGGAATGACGCGGTCGTTTTCGGTATTTTGATTTGCATTCTTGCAATCATATTTGTTACCGCTCACAGCGATAAACCATTTTGGAAAAAATTTTATACTTATTGTCCAGCACTTTTACTATGTTATTTTATTCCAGCACTTTTTAATTGGCCATTTGGTCTGATTGGAACAGAATGGCTGGACTTAAAGGGTTTGTCGGCAGAGCTCAATCGAGTATTGCCCAGTTTACCTCATGACCAGTTGATAGATCAATTAAAACTAGATGGCGTAGAAGAGTCCATTATCAATAAGTATAATTATGAAAGCCAATTATATTTTGTAGCATCTAGATATTTATTGATTGCCTGTTTGATTTTATTATGTTTGGGCATTGATTTAAAGTCTATTTCCAATCTTGGCCCTAAAGCCATCATTATGTTTTTAACGGGCACGCTTGGTATTGTAATTGGTGGACCTATTGCACTTTTGTTTGTCTTAAATGTTGCACCCAATATACTTTCATCCGGGGCAGATGATGTTTGGAGAGGATTATCCACGGTTGCTGGTAGTTGGATAGGAGGAGGTGCCAACCAGACCGCGATGAAAGAAATTTATCAAGTTGGTGATGACTTATTTGGCACCATGTTGGTGGTCGATATTGTTGTAGCGAATATTTGGATGGGATTTTTATTATATGGTGCTAATATTACCCAGCGATTGGATCAATGGTTAAAAGCGGATACCAGTGCGAT
>JAHEJC010000202.1 GCA_024639065.1 Lewinellaceae bacterium
CTATTATATGGAACTTAGCTTGAGATGAGGTGATGGCAAAAAAAAAGTCAACCTCCCTCAGGTCGACTTTTATAATTGTAATCCTAAAAGCGAAAATGTAACAGTATACAAAAGTCTACTATGAAGTATAATCTGTATGCCGTTTTATGTTAAGAACGTGCGAAATACTGAAATGTTATCCTGGATTTGCATAAAATTCACTGAAAATGATAGAGATACATATTTTAATAACTAAATAATTAGTTTATCAACTAAAGAAGCAATATATTAACTAATAATTTAGTTTTAATATAAATTGCCGGCAAATGAAAAGACTTACTCGTAAAGAAGAAGTGATTATGGTCATCCTTTGGAAGTTGAAAACAGCGTTCGTAAAAGATATTATTCTGGAAATGCCAGAACCCAAACCACACTACAATACGGTAAGCACGACCATAAGAATTTTGCAGGATAAAGGATGTGTCGGGCATGAATCATTTGGTACCAGTCACCGCTACTATCCGATACTTAAAAAAGAAACTTATAGGCGTTCCAGTCTGCATTCTCTGGTGAAAAACTATTTCAACAATTCTTATAAATATATGGTAGCCTTTTTTGCTAAGGAAGAAGATTTGTCGGTGGAAGAATTGGAAGAAATAATTAATCAACTCAAAAAGTAAGAGCACAGGAAGCTGTCCTTCGAGTGCTTTAGTAGACGGGTCCAGAAGTCCCGGATAAAAAAAGTATTGACTATGACTGTAAAGCTTTCATGGCCTCCACTTCCTCTACCGTCTTCGGAATAGGTTCTCCCAGCACTTTAAATCCATCATGGGTAACCAACACGTTATCTTCTAAACGGATGCCTGTAAAATCACGATAATCGTTGATCTTGTCGTAATTCAAGAATTCCGAAAATTTGTCTTCGGATTGCCAAAGATCGATCAGGTCAGGGATGAAATAGATCCCCGGCTCCACCGTTAATACAAATCCAGGCTCGAGCGCTCTACCTAATCTCAGCGACCGTGTTCCAAAATGGGTGCTGCGGATTACTTGTTCATCGTAGCCTACTAAATCCTCTCCAACATCTTCCATATCATGTACATCCAGTCCGATCATATGCCCCAAGCCATGTGGGAAAAAAAGCGTATGTGCATCGGCAGCAATGGCTTCAGCTGGATCTCCTTTCATCAATCCAAGTTCCTGTAGACCTGATGCAATTACTTTTGCGGCGTGATAATGAATATCCTTATATGGCACCCCTGGCCGAACCATTTCTATACTGCTGTTTAAGGCTGCAAGAACAATATTATAGATTTCTTTTTGTTTAGCAGTAAATGTAGGGCTTACCGGGGCTGTGCGGGTGATGTCTGAGGCGTAATGGCTTCCTGGAGCTTCAGAACCACCATCTACGAGCAATAAGTCACCTGCGGCCATAGTATCCTCATAGGTATGGTTATGTAATATGTGCCCTCGATTGGTAATGATGTTGGGATATGCTGAAACACAATTCTGCGACAAAACAATTTGTTTGAGGTGGCTGTTGATCTCAGCAGATGTCATGCCAGGTCGGGAGATTCGCATCATCGTTTCATGCATAGCTTTGGTAATCTTCAGGGCATTTTCTATTTCTCTTACTTCGTCATCTGATTTAATGGACCTTAATGCTACTACTGCTTGGATCAGAGATAGTGAAGCACCATCTTGAATTTCTGCTACGCTTTTATTTAACCATGAAGCTAAACGGATGGTATTATCACCTCGATAAGGTGGTAGATAATGTATGGTCTTATGATTATTATCAGCCAGAAAGGTAGTGAGTTCTTTAAACTTTCTCACTGCAGTAATATTGGCTTTGGCTGCACTTTCTTCTAAAGATTCGACCTTGCCAGTCCACACAATCATATTAATATCATAATTGTCACCAAACAGTATAGTTTCACCCGTATTACAATCGATGGTCACTAGCAAATCGGTTCGATCAATACCTGCGAAATATAGGAAATGGCTATCCTGACGGAAGGGATAAACATTGTATCGGTAGTTCATCGCGCTATCAATATTGCCCGGAAGCATGATGATACCTTCACCAACCAATTGGCAAAGCTTTGTTCTGCGTATTTGATAGGTTAATGCTGGGAAGGGAGCTGATTTCATGATTATTCTTGTTTAAAAAATTAAGGTACGGACTGTGGTAGATTAATGAAAGTTATCGCTGGGATAGTTTAAAATTATTAAGCGTGGAAATTGTTTTGCTTTTAAGGTAAAAGGCCTGCCAGGTGCTGTATTAGGTAGTTTTTGGTAATTAGACTTTTTTCCAAAAAGTGTACATATGATGTAAACTTCAAAGATTTAATGCCCCTTTCCGTATGAAGATGACCTGATGATAATTTGGATTTAACGATGACCTTTTACTAACTTTACTTAAATGGAATGTGCAACATAAGATCCAAAATGGAATGTGACTCCTGGAATGACGAATGGACATATCAGAACTTAATCCAAGAAAAATACAAACTATGAATTATAAGTACATTAAATCAAACTACCTGGTTTTAATTCTCTTATTTGGATTGTGGTTTTTAGCACAGCCTGTCTGGTCCAATTCTTTGGAAAATGATTTCAAATTCAGACCGCTAATAGAAGCCCTTGACGAATTAAGTGAACAGACTATCATATCTGGTCAGGTTTCAACAGAGAGTGGAGAACCTTTGATTGGCGTAAATATCAGGGTAAAAGAATTTCCTACTGTAGGTACTACTACGGATATAGATGGAAGTTATACTTTGGAGGTGCCAGATGGTGGAGAAACGCTCATTTTTTCCTACTTAGGTTTTCAACGGGAGGAGGTTTCCATAGCTGGTCAAACTACTATAAATTTAACTATGATGGAAGACTTTGCTAACCTGGAAGAAATTGTAGTCACGGGATATGGAACTATTACCAAACGGGATCTAACAGGGGCGATCGCCAAAATAGATGTAGAGGAGGCGGTACGGGCTCCGGTTTCCAGAATTGACCAGGCGATACAAGGAAGAGTATCCGGGGTACAGGTCACCTCTATAAGTGGTCAACCCGGGGCGGGAACCACGATCCGGATCCGGGGTGGCAACTCCATCAATGCAGGTAATGAACCACTTTATGTGGTGGATGGATTTGTAGGGGGCATAGATATTAGTTCCTTAAACCCCAATGATATCGAATCTATTGAGGTCCTAAAAGATGCATCGGCTTTGTCAATATATGGAGCCCGTGGTTCTAATGGAGTGATCCTGATAACAACTAAAAAAGGGAAGGAAGGAAGAGCTAATGTCAGCTTTTCAAGTTACTATGGTGTCCAAAGTTTGGCCAGAAAAATCGAATTATTAAATACACGGGATTTTATTGACTGGGCCAATGCCGGAGAGGCATTTCTGGGAAACGCGGAAGCCGCTTTTACACCAGAAGACATATCCCAAATTGGAGCGGGAACGGATTGGCAGGATGTAGTAACTGAAAGTGCTCCTATGTACAATGCGCAGTTATCTATTAGCGGAGGTTCTCAGAAAACAAAATACTACCTATCAGCAAACTATTTTGATCAGGAGGGTATCTTGGTAGGAAATGAATACAACCGATCCCAATTACGTCTCAATCTGGATCATGTATTTTCTAATTTTTTCGAAATGGGAACCAGTGTAAACTTATCCCGTATTGTAAATATCCCCCAAAATTTTGGAGTAGGTATTGTCTATGATGGTCAACCTGCTATTCCAGTGTTTCTCGAGGATGGCAGTTATTCCGTTGAATATCCAATTAATGGGATAAATTTTAATAATCCACTTGCTCAGAATGAATTTATTGAAGATGAAAGATTTACCAATCAGCTTTATACCAATACTTATCTTCAATTAAATATCTTACCTAAATTACGATTTCGATCTACCTTTGGAGCAAGTCTCCGAAATTTTAAAAGAAACCAGTTTACATCTTCACAGCTGCCCACCCGATTGCGGAGTGGAGTTCCAGCCTCTGGAAGTGTCACTAATAGTGACCGCGTATCATACTTGACAGAGAACACCTTGAATTATGATTTGAATCTAGGAACCAGGCATCGATTTAATCTCTTAGGCGGTTTCACCTATCAACGGCAGCAAACAGAACAAGCTCAAGCTATTTCCGATAATATCCAAAATGATCTGTTGTCATATTACGGGTTGAGTTTATCTAATCCCGAAGATACAAGGACGATCACTGATTTTGATGCATTCAGGATCTCGTCCTTGATAGGTAGGATCAACTATTCTTTAGCAGATAAATACCTGTTAACCTTGACCGCCCGACGAGATGGATCCTCCAAGTTTGGGGAAAACAACCGTTACGCTTTTTTCCCTTCCGTGGCATTGGCTTGGCGGCTGTCCGAAGAAGGATTTATCCAAGATATGAACCTGTTTGATCACCTGAAGCTGCGTCTTAGTTATGGTCAATCCGGAAATTCAAATGGCATTGGTTCATTCCAAAGATTCCAAACACTTGGCACAGGGTTTTCATCGATTGGTAGTGGTGGAAGGGCCGTAGCCGTTTTCAATTCAAGATTGTCCAATCCGGATTTGAAATGGGAGACCACCGATCAATTTGATGTAGGACTTGAATTTGGATTTCTGGATGGTAGATTATCGTTTGAAGTGGATTTTTTCTATAAAGAGACAAAAGATCTTCTTTTTACCAGGGAAATTTCCAGCCAAACCGGTTTTACTACAAGGCTAGAAAATGTTGGATCCTTAAAAAATAACGGAGTAGACTTTTTAGCCAACGCCGTGATTGCCCGGAAAAAAGATTTTGCCTGGGATCTCACCTTCAATATTTCCACGTATAAAAATGAAATTCTGGAGTTAGGCAGTGAGAATAGTATAGTAACCCGTAGCCATGGCGTGAATGTGTCCAATCCTTCAGGACAATTAATTGTAGGAGAACCCTTAGGGATATTTACCGGCTGGAATGTTTTAGGAGTGTATCGGGATCAGGATCAGATCGATGCAGATGGATTGACTAATAATTATGTCCCGGGAGAATTCCGATATGAAGACATTAATGGGGATGGTACTATTGATCAGAACGATGTTACCATCGTCGGCAATTCTAATCCTGATTTTTACGGAGGCTTACAAAATACGCTGACTTATAAAGGATTTGATTTGTCCGCTTTTTTTCAGTTTAGTGTTGGCAATGATATTTTTAATGAAAGGAAATTACTGAGTACCCGTACTCAGGTTGACAATGCTTATGCCACCTATGCCAATGCCTGGTCTGACGCCAACAGGGATACCAATATACCCGTACCTCAGGCCCAAAATGCGCAGGCGTCCACTTCATTTGCAGTAGAAGATGCTTCATTCTTGCGGCTCAAGACTCTATCGTTGGGTTATGAAATTCGTCCAGAACAATTGGGCATCAATATGGAATCTCTTCGCGTATATGTTACTGCTAATAATCTGTTTCAACTAGTATCCAGTGAATACAGCAATTACGATCCAGAGGTCAATACTCAGGGTACAAATGATCGTTTACGCGGATATGATAACATCGCTTATCCTACCGCGAGGACACTTTTGATTGGCTTTGATCTGCGATTCTAATTGTAAACCCAAAAAGTAAAGACATGAAAAAAATAAAATTCTTTCTATTTATAATGATACTTTCCTCGATTAGTTGTGACACTTTACTTGATGAAGATCCACGGGATCTAATCGATCCAGGCCGGTTTTATCAATCTGAAACCGATGCTGTCGCTGCGATTACCGGTATTTATTCGCATCTCTTGAATGCCAATACATGGGGAATTCAAATGGATATATTGTTTGGCGTAAATCATGATTTATTGGCACCCACCCGAGTTTTGGGAGCCGGGCAACAATTTATGGGCTATCGCTGGGACGCTAGTACCGAACGTTTTCGGGTTATCTGGCGAGAATTGTATCAGGGTATCAATGATGCCAATTTAACCATTCGGGAAGTCAGTAAAGCAGACATTCCCACAGACGCAAAAAATGAAGCGGTTGGAGAAGCTACTTTTTTAAGAGGCTTCATGTATTACTATATGGTGGCTATGTTTGGTGATGTTCCACTCTTTACGGAGCCTACCACTGGGGATAACTTTTCGATGACTGGGCAGGCCCCCCGTACATCTGTTAATGCAATTTATCAGCAGATCATCCAGGATTGTCAACAAGCTGAAAGTTTATTGCCTGACAAGCACAGTACACAAAAATCCAGGGCAACGAAATGGGCAGCTACAGCCTTGAAGATGAAAACTTACTTATGGATGAATGATTACGCAGGAGCCAAAACTGCGGCAATGGATATCATTCAGAATTCATCTCATAAATTACTATCGGAATTTGCTGATATATTCGATCCAAATAATGAATTTAATGATGAAATCATATATCAGTTTGATTTTTTGACCGATCAAGTACAAACCAACCGTGCAGCCCGGTTTTCACCACGGGGCCAAGATGATGGAGTAGCAGCAGCTGATAGGCCCTTTGTATTTACATTGGGTTTTGGATTTTTTACTTTGTTTAAAAGTTTTGCTAATTCTTATGCTGAGAATGATTTGCGAAGAGCGGTAAGTGTCTATGATCAGATAAATCCGGATATCCCACTACGCTATACATACTTACCAAAACAATGGAGAGAGAATGAGCCCAGAGGAAACACTGGATTAAATTACAAATTCTACCGCATGGGAGATGTGTATCTAAATCTCGCAGAAGCCGAAAATGAACTGAATGGCCCTACCCAGGAGGCATTTGACGCTATAAATATGGTACGCAATAGGGCAGGAGTAGAACCCTTATCCGGACTTAACCAGGAGGAATTAAGAGATGCCATTCGTCAGGAAAGGGCCTGGGAACTGGTCGGTGAAGGGAACCATAGAAAATTGGATTTATTGAGATGGGGCACTTTAGGAGAAGCTTTAAGTGCTAGATTAAAAGCCGAGCAAGCAGAGCCGGTAAAAGGTCCAAACAATGTCAAAACCATTCAATTAAGTGTAGATAATTATCAAGATTTTAAAGCAATCGGCCCTATCCCGGCATCAGAGATATTGTTAAATCCGAACTTAACTCAAAATCCCGGCTACTAGGGGAAGTTTGTTTTTTTCTGGATTAGGATTTAGATATTTAAAGAACAATTGGAGGAAAAAATTTACTTCACTTGTTCTTTTTTTTCATGAGAAAAATGGTAAAAATCCTCTTTGGTCCTTACCCGCTATACTTGTAAATCAAGTATTCGAAATATATTATATTCGGGAATAAGGGATGACAAGTCTCTGTAGTAAAATCAATTGTTCTAACCAATCAGAGCGTTAAACATATGCTTCGGTGGGCGGACTCCATCACTCCAAGCATCGAAGACATGTCCGACCTCCTTCGCCTCGGCTAGGTTACGGTGATGATGCAAAAAGCTCGCCGAATTATGGAACAGACAAACAAGAAGGAATGATTGAAACAGACCAAAAAAAAACTCACCAAAACATAGATGTTTCAGCGAGCGAAGCTCACCTACGCTTAATGAGTTAATTGATGTCAGTCGGGCTTGCCCGACGAAGCTCGCTACGGTATATTAATTATAAAAAAGTAGAAGAATGATAAGAAAAAAAATGCCCGCCAAAACTATTTAAAGCTTCAGCGAGCGAAGTCGGGGTGAGAAGATTCGAACTTCCGACCTCACGCCCCCCAGACGTGCACTCTAACCGGGCTGAGCTACACCCCGAAGTTGGGTGTGGGTGTGTGGTGTGGGTGTGATCGTGTGGTGTGGGTGTGGTTGTGTGGCTTGCCATGAAGGTAAAGCAAAGCTAAATCCTTCATGGTGTGCTTGCCTGCCGCAGGCAGGAGTGTGGGTGTGATGGTGTGGTGTGTACTGACGAGCTTCGCTGTCAGCTTAAGTAGGTGTGGGTGTGTGAGCTAGGTTTCCTTCTATATACGGGGGAGGTACCTAGTTTATTAAAACTTTCGATCATTATAGGATCGAAACATAGCCAACAGCATTTTTGAAACAGAGGTATACTCCGTGTATAAATTGTTATATAACTCAGGTGTAATCATACCCATATCTAACAATATCTGTAATATCGATACTGTCTCGAATACACTTGATCTGGACATGGTAATAAATCTTTTCTTATCTGGTGTCGTCATTCTACCTACCCCTTCTGAAAGATTAAACATAGCGCCTAATGAAGCTCGTTTTAGTTGATCTTTTAAGTATAAATCAAGGTCATTATTCTGATATAGGTGCTTCAACAGCACCACGTTAGTCTCCCTCAATTTTTGATATACTTCTAATTTCTCGAAATCAAACAACGTAATATATTTTTATTAATAAATCTTTATCATCACTACACTTACCCATAACAGTCAGGCACACCCAAACTCCTGCCTGACAGGCAGGTACTCACTACTCACTCGCACACTCAAACCCACACCCAAACTCACACCCAACTTGTGGAACATACTGGATTCGAACCAGTGACCTCTGCCCTGTCAAGGCAGCGCTCTAAACCAACTGAGCTAATGTTCCAAATACAATTTTGGGGAGGCAAAGTTAATTAAATAGTTTTGAGTATGGAAGTAAGTTTCATACGGAAAATAATCATATGAATTAATTGGATATTTAATCAGTCGTGTACTTATTTAGCGATTTTCTTTCCTCGGGCTATTAAAATTTTATTAAAATCTAAAGGCGTAGCAATCTTTTGCTATATTCATTTTGTTATTTTAACATTAGTTAAATTAAAATATTGAATATGAAAAAGTATTTTTTGGCATTATTGGTACTCAGTTCTGCCTGGGTTATGTCTGAAGCCCAGATTAAGGTACAAGAAGAAATAGATGCTAATTATATCTATTGCGAGCTCGTAGGTATACAGCGAGGATTTTCAAATAAAGTAACTGTTGAAATTGATTATGGACAAGAATCAAAACTGTTTAGCCGGGATCAACGGATCATGGATAGACGTACTGGAAAACCTAAAGTATTCAATTCTATGATTGATGCGATGAATAGTATGGGTGACTTGGGGTGGAAGTTTGTTCAAGCCTATGTAGTTATCAATGGTGGTTCAAGTGAAATACATTATATCCTAAACCGATTGATGACCGATGAGGAGAAACGCAGAGTTGTTCCAGTGATTAAAAAGGATATGAAGAACTAAGATCGTGTTGATCGTTTCCTTAGTCAAAATTTCTAAACTGTTTAGGCGAAGCAATACTTAGTGATTTAATAGGATCGATTTGGTCCAGCCTGTTTTAAGGTCATAGAGTTTTAATAATTGAATTGCTGAGGAGGTAGTTGGTTTTTCGAGTACAAAACTTCCTTCAAGGCCAGATAAATATTGCTCACTTTGATGGATCGATTGGCCATTTATTCCAATCCACTGAATGTTAAGTTTCTCTATAGCTTGATCTTTATTATCATATTCGAAGATAACCTGATCCTTAGATGGATTGGGAAAAATTTTATAGCTAAATTTAATTAATGAAGGTTGGTGTCTTATGGATGAAGTATTGATATTATTTACATTCCAGTAAGTACTCCAAAAATAGCCTCTTGCCGGTAAGTAACTTCTGGATAATTCGGTTTCATCATAAAGATGATAATGAATCTGACTAATTCCTTCTGGAATCGAATTTGGATCGACTTCTACCATATGTTGGTCTATATCAATCGTATCCTTATCGGACAACCAAATCTGTTTCAGTCCATCCATATTTGATTTGACCAGATTTACGGAAAATATATTATTGACTGATAGATCCGCTTCTTGTTCTTCAGGTGAAAATGATTCAACCGGGTCGACCAGGCTATATATTTTATCAATAAATGCTTCAGTACATATTGCACAAAAAGGTACACCAAGCACTCTCATTTTACAGTTTTGGTGCGGTCTATACCATTCAGCTTGAATTCCAGAACTGCCATGAACATAGATACCAACATCTTTTTCTCCTATCCAATCCTTCCATTTTATCAATTCAGCATCTGATTCTTTAGTCATGTTATTGGTTTCTCTTGCGAAATTATCACCAGCCCAATATTCGTCAGCCAAATTTGCAAAAGAATGGCCTATTTCGTGAATAGCAATTTCACCAGAACTTTGATCGGCGGTGGCGGTGGCAAATTGACCACCGGAGCCACCATACTCATTTGAATTTACCAATACGAATGATTGGTCATAAGCGGGTGTATTAGTAGCTAAAAAGGTCAATATTTCTGAGGATTTAGTTGGAACAACTAAGCGATGAATATTAGAAAAATCAAAGGTAGACCCAAAAGCATTATCGACATCAACTACTGGAAAAACCGGTTCGGTAACGTCGGTGGCTGTGCCGGGATGATCAGCACCCGACTCATTGGAAGGAACTCTCAAGGCATAGACATTAAAAAATTCTTCATATTCTTTGAATGGAGCCGTATTAAATAACGCACCGACAATTTTACCGGCATCCGTAAAATATTTACCCAGCTCTTCTGCGATGTATCCATCACTCAGAATGGATAAAACGATTCTGTTCTCATCCGATCCATTGTATTTCAATGTATCGATATCCACTGTTTGTGCTTGGACAAGTCCGGCACAATTATAAATGCAAAGAAAAATCCAGATTTTAGTTTTCATTAGTAGTTAATGGAATGGTTTTGAGGAGACGTGGTTCGCGATCGATCAGTGTTTCGGAAATATTGAGATACGTCATTTCATTTAAAAAGTTAACTCGAATAATCGATGATTGCTCTTCAAAAACAACATCTTTTGAAATGAGTTTGCCATCAGAATCTGTAGTTTCCATTCGCTGGAACAGAGGATTTTCTATCCATTGTGTATGTATGATTTGTTGGGCATTATCTATAAAGTCACATTTTAGCGATCCCGCTATTTCATCGATGATTAGGCTATTCTCTTTGACTTTGCCTGCTTTAAGGATGAGTTGGTGGTTCTTTACCGCGATTTGATTATTTAAAGTATGAAACGTTACGATCGCCGATAATATATGTGGTTCATTGTTGGGTGCTTTTATAGCTACCCCTTCATCAGAATTAGTAGAAATAGTTTTTGATGAATTGCAGGAAAATCCTAGAAAAG
>JAHEJC010000583.1 GCA_024639065.1 Lewinellaceae bacterium
GGATGCTTTTGAAGAAAGTAATGACGATGAAATTGATAGGAATATTTTTTGGGGTGGTGACCTTATGTATAATTATTTCAGGGTACTTATTTAATCTGATTTTATGAAGAAATTAATGCACCTGTTCGTATTAATATTTTTAGTGGCTTGTCAATCCAATGGAATTGTCCTAAAGACTCGAAACGTCAAAACCTTGGACACCGATTTCTCCAAAGGACGCCTTGGCTTGGAGCATAGTATTACCCTGGAAGATTTAGAAAAGTTTCATGGACACATGTGTGACGGATTAGTGGTGGGCTACCAAGCCTTGAGTGAAGTTTTTAAGCTTCTCTATCCGAACGAACCCGTGGATCGAACTAATACCCGAATCGTAAGCAAATCATCCCCCTGCCTTACTGATGCAGCCATTTATCTGACTGGAGGACGCTATCAGTTTAATACGTTTTATGTTTTCGAGGGCATCCAGGGACTTTTTGTAGTGCAGAGAATTGACACCGAGAAAACGGTGATGGTGACCATGAACCAAGGAGTTAAACCAAAGGAAATTGATCGCCTTGGTAGCCTGGCAGTAAAGGGAGAGCTCAACAGTTGTCAACTCGATGAATTGAAATCCATGGAAGACGATTTTTCAGAGTTTTTATTGAAGACGAATCCAGCAGAGAATTTTAAGGTGAGTGAACTTTCCGATTTCCAGTGGAAGCCGGTTTTAAAAAACGATTTCATCAAAACAGACATTTTGAATAAGTATTCACCACTATGTGATCACTAATAATAAAATAAACACAGCATGAAGTATTTAAATGTTTTAGCATGGGTTTTTATCTTGTCGCTCACGTCGTGCCAAGGTCAGGATAATAGTAAAGTAATTACTACTACGGATACCTCCAGAAAAATTGAAGTGATTGATTTTTACGGCACGCATCGGTGTGTCACTTGTGAAGCAATTGAAGCGAACGCAAAGTACACGGTCGATACGTATTTTCAAAATGAAGTCAATGACGGGGTGATTGTTTTTAAAACGATTAATGTAGATGAAGATAAAAACTACACGGTCGCAGAAAAATTTGAAGCTACCGGTACGGCATTATTTATCAATGTCATCAAGGATGGCCAGGAACATCATATTGATCTGACTAATTTTGCTTTTGATAAAGGGAGAGACCAAGCGGTTTTTTCAACAGAGCTAAGAGATAAAATAAGTGAACAGCTCAAAACCTTATGATGGATTTTTTGCAATCCACTTTAAACAGCTATAATGTTCCGCTGCTTTCTGCTTTTGTACTGGGGTTGATGACTTCAATAAGCCCCTGTCCATTGGCAACCAACATAACCGCTACGGCCTATATCTCTAAAAATATCGGTAGTCAACGGAAAGTGTTGTTAAGTGGTATTTTATATGCTTTGGGAAGGGCATTTAGCTATACCTTAATTGGGTTGGTACTTTTTTTTGGAGCCAGTAAATTTCAGGTAGCCAGGCTTTTCCAGCAAAATGGAGAAAAATATTTAGGCCCTTTACTGATCATCATTGGTTTAATTATGCTTAATATGATTCGGCTGAATTTTTTAGATAAATTCAACTTTCAAGAAAACCTCTCAGAACGATTTAAAGGAAGAGGCTTATGGGGAGCCTTTCTATTAGGGGTAGTTTTCGCATTAGCCTTTTGCCCTTACAGTGGGGCTTTGTATTTCGGTATATTGATACCCATGACTATTTCAAGTGCTTCGGGATTGTACCTGCCCATTGTATTTGCTATAGGCACCGGATTGCTGGTTATTTTGTTTACTTATTTATTGGCTTTTGCTACGCATCGAATTGGTGTGTTGTTTAATCAAATCCAGAGAATTGAACGCGTGATGCGATATGTAGCAGGTAGCATTTTTGTTATGGCCGGAGTATATTATGTGCTGATTTTTACTGGGTTTATTTAGGGGGCACGCTTAGATCATCTTAGCAATAATCTCTTTAGCTAGTTTCCCTGCCAAAGCTGCGGTCATAGCATGCAGATCTCGAGAAGGATTATATTCTACTATATCAGCCCCTATTACTGGTACCTCAATCTGTTGGATAAGATCTAATACTTGTCTGGTAGTCATGCCACCGGGTTCATGGTGGGAGACTCCAGGAGCGAAAGCTGGATCTAAAGCATCGAGGTCCAGAGAAATATAGACAGGACCATTGAGCTTTACTGACTTAAGCTCAAGTGATTGCATTTCATGAATAATTACCTTATATTTTTCAGCTTGTGCTTTGAGATGAGGTGTAAGCGTGCGAATACCCACTTGGGTAAGTCTATTCACCAATCTTTCTTCCATGATCCGGGAAAAAGGACAAGCATGAGAATATGGATCACCTTCATAATTTTCATATAGGTCTCCATGTGCATCGATCTGTAAGATTTCGAAAGTACCATGTTGCTTCGCATAGGCCTGGATAATTGGATAGGTGATCGAATGATCTCCGCCCAAAGTGAGTAATGGCATATCACCTTGATTAGATACGATATCCCTTATCTCAAAATACTCAGCGGGTATAAAATCACCAAGGTCTTTAATCATATCCGGGCGTATCTCAATTAGCTGCTCCGTATAATAATTAGCAGAAGGTGAAAACAGGGCTTTTCGGATGAGTGAAGGGGCCTGGGCCGCTCCTTTTAGAAATGAAGATTTTTCATCATAGCAGACGCCTAGCATCGCTATCTTTTTATTCATCATAATACGAAGGTAGTAAGTTGGGAAAACATATCCAGTTTCACAATCTCAATATTAAGTTAATATCTTGGTAGATCTAAATTATGAGCTTGCAGAATAAAAGATTTTAAAGTTGAATGAAATGAAAATTTTGGTGGTATTGGGAGGACCAAACTCAGCCAATGGAACGTTAAGTGATATTTCAAAAAGCAGACTTAATTATTGTATAGATATTTTTAAGCCGGGTCAACTGGTTATTTGTACCGGAGGGTGGGGACCTCAATTT
>JAHEJC010000016.1 GCA_024639065.1 Lewinellaceae bacterium
GGAAACTTGATAAAATTGGTTCCATGTTTTTAAGATGAACTAGATAACTTTGTCTTAAAACTTATTTTTTCATGACCTTGTTTTTCAGATGCAGTTTCTTTTTATGATACATTTAATATAATAACCATAATTGTTCTTATTTTTACTATTCAGCGCTTGCCTATTTTATTAATATCATGAGCAAAAGAGCTAAAGAAACTGTATATATATTAGATACCACTTTACGAGATGGTGAACAGACCTCTGGTGTATCTTTTACCGAAGATGAAAAGCTCAGCATTGCAAAATTATTATTAGAGGATCTGAAAGTAGACCGCGTAGAAATTGCTTCGGCATTGGTCTCAGCAGGGGAAAAAAAGGGAGCGGAGAAAATTTGTAATTGGGCTGCAAAAAATGGTTATTTAAATCAAGTCGAAATATTAGGATTTGTAGATGGAACTAGATCTGTACGTTGGATAGAAAGTGTAGGAGGAAAAACCATCAATCTCTTGTGTAAAGGTTCATTAAAACATTGTGAACTACAATTAAGAAAGACTCCGGGACAACATTTGAAAGATATCCGGCGGACCATTCAAAATGCAATAAACAAGAATCTAGCGGTCAATATATATCTAGAGGATTGGTCGAACGGCATCGTTGATAGTCCGGAATATGTATACCACTTAATCGAAGGACTCCAGGATTTACCAATTCAACACGTCATGTTACCTGATACATTAGGTATTATGAATCATGAACAGACTTACCAGCAATGCAAGAAGATGGTAGATCGCTTTCCTGAAATTGATTTTGATTTTCATGGTCACAATGATTATGATCTGTCAGTGGCGAATGTCTTTGGTGCAATTAAAGCTGGGATAAGAACGGTACACACCACGCTGAACGGATTGGGTGAACGTGCTGGTAATACTCCATTGTCTTCTGTTGTCGCGGTCGTCAAGGATCACATGGGCTACAAAATGTCCATTAAGGAAAAAAATCTTTTCAGAGTTTGCCAGCTTGTGGAATCATTTTCAGGTATTCGTATACCCCAAAACAAACCGATAATCGGAGAAAGTGTGTTTACTCAGACCAGCGGTATTCATGCAGATGGGGATCAAAAAAACAATTTATACTTCAACCCGTTGTACCCAGAACGGTTTGCCCGCAAGCGAAAATATGCCTTGGGCAAACTAGCAGGCAAAGCAAGTATTAAAAAAAACCTGGAAGATTTAGGAATCGAGTTGGATAAAGAATCGATGGTGAAGCTTACGCATCGGGTCAATGAATTAGGAGATCGCAAAGAAGTAGTAACCCAGGAAGATCTTCCTTATATTCTGTCAGATTTGCTGGATATGGAGCGAATCGAAGATAAAATCAAAATAAAAAACTATTCATTGTCTGTAGCAGCAGGACTCAAATCAGTGGCTACTGTATGCCTACAGATCAGCAATAAATCTTATGAACAATCGGCTTCTGGAGACGGGCAGTATGACGCTTTTATGATCGCAGTGCGAAAGATTTATGCTCAGTTGAACAAGACCTTGCCGGTGTTGATTGATTATCAAGTGACCATACCACCAGGTGGAAGAACGGATGCTTTATGTCGGACGATCATCACCTGGAAACACAAAAATGATATTTTTAAGACTACAGGACTTGACTCAGATCAAGCGATTGCTGCCATCATCGCCACAGTCAAAATGCTCAACTTGATTGAAGGATAACAAAACACGGACACCGGTCAACTGTGCTATTCTGTGGGACGATAAAGACCCTTGAATTACTTAGCATAATCTAATAAAATGTATGCATATAACAAAAGTAATCTATTACGTGAAATACCGGAAATGTATCTAGAACAGAAGAATAAATTGGCAAAACTCTATAGATGAAACAACAAGAATGGAATCATACTGTAAAAAGAATAAAGTCTAAAATCCGAATTGTTGATTATTGCGGAGATGTTTTTCCAATTCTAGGTAGCAAAAGCGCTACTAAAAAAGCAATTTATAACCAGCAGTTATTTATCAATGGTACTGTAGCCACCACAGCTAATTTTATTAAGTCTGGTGACCAGATCAAGTTGAAGTTCAAAAGCAAGACTATTAAAAAATTTAACCTGGATATTAAAATTGTTTATGAAGATGATCATTTGTTAGTTGCTCATAAACCTGGTGGAATTGCAGTAAATGGAAATCGATACAAAACCGTTGAAAATGTCTTTGCTGACCGCACCAGAAATAACCAACAGCCGGGGGCGCTTAATCGACCCTTGGCGGTCCATCGAATCGATGTACCTACCAAGGGATTAGTTATACTCGCAAAAACAAAACCGGCACAGATCAACTTAAGTAAGGCATTCCAAAACAATCAGGTAAAAAAGACCTACATCGCTATTGTTCATGGTAAGACACCACCTAGAGGTACCTACAACCGACCGATTGATGGCAAAGGAGCAAGAACTACATTTAAAACTTTACGAACCGTGTCTTCAAAGAATTTTAGCCATTTAAGTTTATTAGAGCTTCAGCCAGTTACGGGGAGGACTCATCAATTGAGAATTCATTGTCAGCAAGCGGGTCATTTGATTTTAGGTGACAAAGAATACGCGAATGATCAAAAAACGATTTTGGGTAAGGGGCTTTTTTTAGTTGCTCAGAAACTTGTTTTTGCCCATCCAATTACTGCTGAAATGTTAATATTAAAGGTGCCTACACCAAATCGGTTTGAGCGGATCCTAGACAGGGAATCCAGACGATTTGAAGGGCATTAAATCAAAAAAATTGGTTGTTGTAATTGAATTTTTATATACCTCTGGAAATGAAATTTATCAATTTCAAACATTTCAACATCACAGTTAAACTTCATTAGCGGCCTCAATTCCTATCGAAG
This sequence comes from Lewinellaceae bacterium, assembly GCA_024639065.1. Taxonomy (GTDB): domain Bacteria; phylum Bacteroidota; class Bacteroidia; order Chitinophagales; family Saprospiraceae; genus JAHEJC01. Next base: position 2,875 of record JAHEJC010000016.1, read on the forward strand.
ATAACCTTCTGTTTGGGGCTCGTTTCAATGTTTCACTAAAATATTTTGCTGCTTCTTGCTTCTTACCTTGTTTTAATAAAAATTCACCGTATAGCTCTGGCGCTGGCTTAATCACCTTAGGTGGTCCGAATGCGTAGGCTGTTTCTCCTTCCAATTCGGAAGCTCTTTGCAACAAGGTATGTGTGTCTTCCAGTCGATCCTCCAGCTGGGCGAGGAGTGCTTGTAATTCAAGCTGCATAACCTTGGCGTTATTTAAGTTTTGTTGACTGGCCTTCTGTTTATTCCAGCTCACACCACTGCACATAGCTGCGCCGCTGACCAATGATTTTTTCTCAGCTTCTCGATAAACGGCCTCAATCTCATCAATGGTTCTAACCAATCCAGTTTCATCTTGCTGTTTATAAAGACGCATTCCTTGTGAGAATAGATCCATGGTTTGAATACTGATGTTCAAGTCGTCGTAGTCAAAATTTTGATCCTGTAATTCACTATCCCAGGCATCAGTCTCAGCAAGATAAGCACCTCTGATCATGACCCAATGAGTCCGAGCTCTGGCAGATGGTTCATCTTGTGCATAGGTATACATGTCATCAACAAGTTCTGAAGCTTTACTAATTTCTCCTTTTTGCAGGTAACCGTACACGAGCCACTGCAATGCGTGATAACCCAAGGCATCATTGTCTAGGTCCATCCGTTTTTTTCGTTCCTCACTAGCATTCCATGAAGCTATATTCGATTTGATGACATCATCCCACATACCCAATGCTACATATATATGCGATGGCATGTGTAAAGCATGACTCGCATCGGGTGCTACGGATGCGTAACTATTTGCAGCATTTAGCGCCAGGTGAGCATGATCGGGGTCATCATAGGAATGGATTAAATAATGTAGCGCGCCGGGATGATTTGGGTTTTCTTCAATAATGCCTTGAGCAATTTTAGCTCCCTTACCATAGAGTTCGGCATCTCTTCCATCATGACTGGCACCGAGCAAGGCTAATGCATAGAATGAAGCAATCTCGTGATTATCAGGATATTTCGATTTTAAGGCTTGCATATGTTCGGCATAAGCTGCATCCTTTTCGTACTTATCCCCGTCCTCAAATAGTATTTCCACTGATTGTAATAAATCCTTTTGAATTTGGTTTTTTGCCTTGGTAAGTCTAAGCTCAGGTGTGTCTCCTAATTTGGCTAGTACCTCCTTTCCTTCGGTCGGATATTGAGCGTTCCATATGGGATGATTCCAGGTCATGGCTTCTCCCCAATAGGCTAACAAAAAGTCTGTGTCCGCTTTTTGAGCTTCTATAAAGGCTGCTCTGGCATCCGGATATTCGAAACTGTGTAATAGTAACAGTCCTTTTTCAAATAAAGGTCTGGCGGATTCATTGCATGCTACTTCCCAATTTATAGTACCTAAATGGCTGATCTCTTTTGTCTTTTTTTTGCAACAAAAAATGGTTCCAAAAAGGAAAAACAGCGCATACAGAAAATATTTTTGTGACATGAGGTATGATTTGAGATTAATAAAAATACAATTCTTTTATTATCAATATTATAAAATCGCAACTAATCCATTGCATCTTAGTCGTACCGGTTGAAAAACTTTAGTTTCCAATAACTATTTAGAGCACAATCCCACATATTTAATTTTTCTTTTGTCTTTCATATTTCTAAGCAAAGTCTAGGTGGATGTCCACTTGCTGCATGGCTCAGCCAATAATCATAAAGAGTAGTGACAGTATGTGCTGTTTTTTCTTTTCGCCCTTAAGAATTCGAGTTACACAAAGATTTTTCATTTTTTGCAACCTTTGTAACCCAACCATCGTCTATTACTAAATAAACTCTTTATCATGATACGAAATATTAAACCTGGCTTTTTTATTTTCCTTTTGGTTTTCGTATGGGCTTCGATTACATCTGCTCAAAGTAATGATGATTTGGCAGAAGAAAATCGTTTTATCGACCATTTTGATGCTATTAGTGTTTCTGGCGGAATCGATGTTTATCTGACCGCTGGAAACAAGCCTAGTGTAAAAGTGAGGGGAGATCAAGATATGCTGGACAAGGTTGTAACTGAATTAGACGGAGATATGTTAGTAATTAGGATGAAGAAAAATACCAATTGGCGATTGAATTGGAGGAATAGAAATGAAATGCAAGTCCATCTGACTTATCAAGCGTTAAAACATATAACTTCCAGCGGTGGGTCAGGTGTATATACCCAAAATACCTTGAAAGGATCAACACTATCTATAAAGGGTTCAGGAGCGAGTGATTTAAGATTAGATGTGGATTTAGATGAACTCATTTGTTTTTCATCTGGTGGTTCAGATGCAAATCTTACAGGACGTGTCAAAAACATGGAAGTAATCGCCAGTGGTGGAAGTGATGTTCATGCTAGGGATCTTGAAGTTGAGAATTGTACCATTGAAGCAAGTGGTGGCTCGGATACCAAAATCACCGTTAATGGTGATTTAGAAGTCAGTGCTACGGGGGCAAGTGATGTTTATGTATACGGAAACCCAAAAATTATTACTAAACGTTCATCCGGAGCAAGTGATATACATATCAGGTCATAGCCATCAAGCTTCGGTGTATCTTTAGAACCTGAGGAATAATCGGTTGATATTCATTAACAATGATATAATCTGCTTTTAGTATAGATGAAACAGGGTCTGGTTGAGTTGACATCCGGGCCCTTATTTCTTTTTCCCGAATTCCATTTCTATCAACTATACGTCGAATTCTTTCCTCCGGTGAGGCAAATACATAAATAACTTTATCTAAATATTTTATGGCGTCACCCTGATAAATTAATGCGGATTCATACAGTGCGTATTTTGAACCACATTCATCAAACCATGCATTAAGTTCTTTAAAGACCTTAGGATGAACCAAATGATTTAGTTGATTCAATAAATCAGTATTATTGAATACTTTTTGGGCAATATATTTCCGGTCCAATTTATCCGTTCTATATGCTTGATCTCCAAATAGTTTTTTGATCTCATTTATTAGAATTTCATCAGTATTCATTAATTTTTTAGCCTGATAATCAGCATTGTATACGGGTACACCTAAAGTGTTAAAAATCTCGGCAATTGTGGTTTTTCCACTGCCTATTCCACCTGTAATGCCAATGCGGTATGCCAATCCAACAATATTTTATGAGTGAATTTATAATATTAATTGATAGAATATGTTTTTTTAATATATAGAAATTCACCAGATGTGAATTCTAGCTACTATATTGTAAGTCCCAATTCATAAGTTTACTCGGTTTAATACTTTTTATGAGAATGAAATCGAGAGGTATCCGCTTGGAAGGAGAATTGAGTTTCTTAATGAATGATGTATAAGTCTTTTTCTACACTAATTATATTTTATTTTTTCACTATCAGTGGATGGGGCCAGGTAACTGCTGACTTTACGGTTAATCAATCGGGAGGCTGCAATTTCTTGCAAGTAAATTTTACCGATAGGTCTTTTTCATCTGCAGGGAGTATTGTCTCTTGGGAGTGGAACTTGGGTGGAACAACATCCAGGACTAAAAATCCCTCGCGTATTTTTGGAAACCCAGGTACTTTTACCATTTGCTTAACTGTGTTAGATGACCAGGGTAATTCGGCTCAAGTATGTAAGGAAGACCTGATCAATGTGTATGCACCTCCAAACGCCCAATTTGAAATAGCAGATTCATCGCTATGTGCCGGAGCACCATTAGTATTCACTGATAGGTCAAGTTCTCAAAATGGTGCTATTGTGGAATGGGTCTGGGATATTAATGGACAAATAGGCTCCAAAGTAGATAATATGCAGCCTACTCCATTTTCAAATACATACCCAAATCAAGGTACTTATACCTTGTCGTTAACGGTAAAAGATGATCGTGGATGTATAGCTAACTATAGTTTAACGGATGGTTTGTTAGTTTTAGAGCCTCCTAAAATTCAAGTATCTGCTGTAGATCCGGTAATTTGTAACACTCCGCACATCACCGCTATCAATTTCGTAAGCGATCCTCAAGATGACTATGACTGGAATTTTAGCAACGGAGTGTCCTATACTGGCAATACACCTCCGGATTTAGTCGTTTTGAATAATGAGGCCATCGATTTAGAGCTAATCGTGGATCGGGCTGGTGTATGCAGAGATTCCATTTCTATTACTAATCTGGTGATTCCAGCTCATGAGGTAGAATTTATGTCCAGCGCTATTGAAGTATGTCTGGGCGAAACAATTCAATTTACAGATATATCTTCAATGCCGGCTGATTCATTCACTTGGATATTTGATGATGGAAATTTTAACAATTCACAAGCGAATCCAGTTCATCTATATAATACACCCGGAACCTATACACCACGCCTGAGCAGATTGATTGATGATTGTTGGATCGAACAGGCTGCAATGAATCCGATTGTAGTGTTAACCAGTCCTGAGCCCGACTATACCAGTTCCATAACCTTAAGCTGTTTTCCACAAAATTTCATATTTTTTAATGACTTAACACCGAACGCTGTGAGTTGGAATTGGAAATTCGGGGCAAATTCAGAATTTGGAAGCTCTGATCAGCAGAATCCGGCCGTGGCATTCAATCAATTTGGTACTTTCCCCGTACAATTAGAAGCTACTTTGGCGAATGGTTGCTCAGCAAGTATCATCAAAGATACGATCACGATATTTGAATTTGAGGTTGATCTTTCATCTTCTGTGGCTGGATGCGTTCCATTAAATGTTAATTTGGAAGAACAAGCAAGTACCTTATCTCCGACTAATGATTGGCTATGGACCATTTCGGGTGACACCAACTTTGTGTTTTCAAGTAAGCAGATCAATTTTACGTTGCTTGAGCCAGGAAAATTGAACATATTTTTGGAAGTTTCCAATGAGGCTGGATGTGTAGACAGTGTTTTTGTCACGGACCACGTAGTTGGAGGAACTCCACCCTCAGTAGATTTTGATGTGGACCGAGATACTGTATGTGTAGGCGAGACCATCCAGTTTACGGACCTTTCTGACACCACAATTAACGCTTGGGCCTGGACATTTTCTGATGGTACATCCTCCACCAGGCAAAATCCAATGAAATCTTTTACTAGGCCTGGTACATTTGATGTTACGCTGAGAGGTAGCTACAATGGATGCACTAATTCTAGGACCAGAACGGCTAGTATAACTGTATTAAATCCTTTGGCTCGATTTGATTTTACCTATTCCTGCAGTACTTCTGAACTAACGTTCAATAGTACCTCATTAGGAGCTGACTCCGTCTTTTGGGATTTTGGATTAACTGAATTTACTAATGATACGTCTACTGAATTTAATCCGATTTTTATCTACCCGGAACCCGGAGATTATTTGGTGACACTGATCGCCTACAGTAATTCGGGTTGTTCACACACGATAAGAGACACAGTCCACGTTGCTGGCCCTATATTTGATTTCATGCCTGATCACATTACAGGATGCGCACCATTAAATACTCTAATTACTAACAATAGTTTTGACCTGGATACGGTCAGGTATGAAACAATCGGCGGGATGATTATAAATACAACGGATGAATTAACCTCTATTCAATATGATGGCTTGGGAACATTCAAGCCGATCAGAGCAATTACCACAGATTTAAATGGATGCGTTGATACTTTGGTTATTTCTGACAGTATCCAGGTCGATGGGGTAGTTGGAGGTTGGAATTTTGATAAAACGACTTTATGCAGTAGGGATACTCTCAATATTTCATTTGAAACAAATTCTCAGTTTACTGCAACAAATGAGGTGCTTTGGAGAATCAATAGTGATGGATGGCAACAAGCCATTGACCCTTTTGTATATGTTGATACAGCGGCCACCCTATCAATCGAATTTTATTTCTCAAATGCTGCTGGATGCGCAGATACGATTAGCGAAACGATGAAAATTGATCATGTGCGAGCTCAATTTGAGATGGATTCCCTGGGATGTACTTTTTCACCAACTCAATATATCAATCAATCGATCGGTGATTCGCTAAAATATCAATGGGTCTTCAGTGACGGTATGAATTCAAATCAAATCGAACCACGCATTCAATTTACCAGACAGGAGAACATAATTTCTACCTTATATGCTGAAAGTCTGGTAGGCTGTAGTGATTCCATGAGTAGAATTATTCCGATTTTAGACCCGGTCCCAAATTTCACCTTGGACTCCAACTTTGCATTTTGTCCACCTTTTGAAGCTATCTTTGACAACAAATCTTCCCGAGCTTTGTGGTATGAGTGGGACTTTGGCGATGGCAGTGCCGTCTCAACACTCACCAATCCAAAACATATTTATACTACGCCTGGTGTTTATAATGTGACCTTATCCGTAGGGCATGTGACTGGATGTGAAATAACCGTAAGGTATGATGATGCTGTTACTATTGGTGGCCCGGATGGGTTTTTTAGGACGATTCGGATGGACTCTTCAACCTGCGCTCCTTTGCCTACCAGGTTTGTTGCCAACTTTGATGGAGTCTATGATTTATTGTGGGATTATGGAGATGGGAATGTAGAAATAGTGGATGATGCGATCATAACGTTTACCAATTTATACAACTATCAGCAATCCGGAACATTTATTCCAACCTTAATAATGAAGGACAGCTTGGGCTGCCAGCGTGTTTTTGTAGATGAATCGATTCAGGTCGAGTTAATTAATTTGAATTTTAATCTTTCCAATGACACGGTATGCAGTGAAGATGATCTACAAATATTTAACCTTAGCTTTGCTGAGGACCAGATTCCCGATTTTGAATGGAATTTAATTAGTTCAGATACTACCCTGAATTACAGGACACTTGAACCCAATATAGACCAAGTACCCTATGGGGTTTATTCAGTAGAATTGATTGGGGAAGTTGGGCAATGCATTGATACCTTAATCCGTACTAATATCCTCACAATCGGTGATACCCCCCGGGCTATCATTGGTCTATCCTCCATTAATGATTGTGAACCAAGGGCTATAAATTTTAGTGATCTTTCCACTGTCAACGCTGGTACAATTAATTCTTGGACTTGGTACAACTCGCAAGATTCTATAATATCTACTTACAATAATTATCAAAACAGCTTCATGGCGGGGATCGATTCGATCAATTTAGCCATTTCTACAGTGCTGGGATGTGCTGATACAGCGACCATGGTTTTCGAGACATTGCCAAATGTAACTTCTGATATTCAAGATACCATAACTTTATGTTTGCGTGAAATGGCTCAATTGCAAGCTAAACTAAATGATTCAATCTCTACCTCACGATTTCAATGGATCGACGATCCGGATTTAAGTTGTACCGACTGTTTAAATCCACGGCTGCGATCCACGGCTCCAAAATATTATTATTTTCTTGCTGAGCATTTGAATGGGTGTATAAATATTGATAGTGTATTTCTTGATTTGAAACCTGATACCGTTCCGTCTGTTTCGATTGTGGCTGCACCTATTGTTTGTCTAGGTGAACCGGTTCAATTAAACATCGCTGGTCATCGGATGGACTATACATATTTTTGGGATTCCACTCGTTCTGGTCTGAATTGTTATGAGGATTGTTTTAATCCAATCGCTCGGCCAACTGAAAATACTACCTATACTTTGCAAGTAAAAAATGAACTTGGATGCATTTATGAGGATTCCATCCAACTTTCGGTTTTAGACCCTATAAGTAATTTCGCTGGCGTAGATCAAATCATCTGCATGGGCGATACAGTCCAATTAAACATTTCGGCAGGGATAAATCCGCAGTGGCACGTTTCAGATGGATTGACTTGTTCAACCTGTCCAAATCCCATAGCTCAACCCAATCAATCGATTCAATATATTGTCAGTGTAATTGATGGTCAGAATTGTACCGCTTTTGATACGTTATCGTTTGAGGTTATCCGCCCTACTCAGGTAAATGCTGGTATGGATACATCTACCTGTCTGGGAGGTGATATCCTGCTTGAAGGTATCGGTCCGGGAGACATCAGCTGGCAATCCAATCAACGGATTTTAGGTATTTCAAATTCTAGACAGATTATTGCGAGGCCACTTCAAAGTGATTACTTCTACTTTACCTCGGATACTGGTAGCTGTTCCGTTACAGATTCGGTATGGGTAGAGGTAACCGATCGAGTGAATATAGAAGGGCTGGATAGATCGGTTTGTATGGGCGATACGATAATACTATCTGTTAAAGGTAGTGTGGAGTCTGTGGACTGGCTGGATCCAATTGTACAGCAAATTGATGAACGCACCGGTGAGATCGTTGCACAAGCTTCAAATACGTATGTAGCCATTGGGCGGATCGGGCAGTGTATTCCTGATACAGCTTTGATCAATATTCGAGTCAATGATATGCCGGATTTCGGCCTCCCTTCAATTTTAACCATGTTTGATCAGCCTATTCAACTTTTTCTGAATAACAGTCCATCTATAACCTATTCATGGTTTCCACCGGAAGGAGTAAGCTGTCAAGATTGCAATAATCCCCAAATAATTCCGATAGAAGGAATCGATCAATATTTTGTTTCAGCTGTAGACTTACTCACAGGGTGTTCTCTTAATCAAGAAGTCAATTTGGTGAAACTTAATACATGTTCCAGAAACCTCGTAGGCGTACCCAATATTTTTTCACCGAATCAAGATGGCTTCAATGATGAATTTAAAATTATTACTTCATTGCCTCAGATCACATCACTGGAAGTATATGACCGATGGGGTAATTTATTATTTCAGACAGCCGATAAGGATTTTGGGTGGAATGGTAAGCTTGGGCAGGATGACACACGTCCTGGCGTCTATGTGTATCGCTTGCAGTTCACTTGCCCAAGCACAAATGAAAATATATTGGTTGTAGGCGATATAACCTTGATCAGGTAGTTCAGTGAAAATTATCTAAAAAGTTCGTCTAGGTATTCCGATCTTCTGGTTTCGTATTCATTGCGACATACACCAGCCACACTGTGCATAATACTGATACATCGTCCGTCGGGATGGGCACTATCTAAATGTGAACGGCCCAGAATACAATGTCCCAACTCGTGAAAAATTAAAAATTCTTTTTCTAGGTCCGTACTGGAATTCCAGACACCTTCATCAATTATTATTTGACTGGGTCGGTTATCATTTCGTTGACATTGTCCTGCAACTGAATTTGGATATACATTTTGAATAAAAGCTTCAATGACGTCGGGAGATAGATTTGGAGAATAACCTCGCTGTTGGGCCTCCAACTCAAACATCGTAAAATACGGAGACAGTCGGTCATCAAGGTAGCCATATTCAAACTCGTCTTTGTTACAACTTATCAGAATAGCTGTAATTGTAATCAGCAAAAAAAATTTCGTTGGCATCATAAGCTTTTATCAAATTTACGGATGTTGGTTTATGATGGTGATTTATACATAACTTCACTGGATGTATAATTGTTTTATATGCAGACCATCTATTTTCATCTCAGGGGTGATTTCCTCTATATATTTATCTGCGATGACCGCTTTTACTTTCTTTACAAAATCATTTGCGTAGGCAATTTTCATCGATACTTTAATTACTGCTAGAGCCTCATAATCTGTATCAATAATTTTGCATGGCAAAACATTTAAAAGTTGCATGAGTTTTGCACTATGAACATAAGCCGCTTCAACCTGAAAATAGGCCATAACTTTTTTGGTAATTAACTGAGCTTGGTCTAAAGCATCCAATGCACTTTCTTTATAAGCATTAATTAATCCGGCTGTACCCAATTTGGTTCCACCAAAATACCTAACCACAATAATCAACACATTGGTCAGTCCGTGTTTGTCGATAGCTCCAAGGATAGGCTTGCCTGCTGTTCCAGATGGCTCCCCATCATCATTGAATCTATATTGATTGCCGTCCAATCCGATTCTGTAGGCAAAACAAAAGTGGCGAGCTTTAGTATGTACTTTTTTGATTGCTTGTAAATGATTCTTAAAAGCTTGTTCCTGGGTTAATGGAAAAGCAAAAGCAAAGAATTTACTTCCACGGTCTTTGTAAACCCCGCTAGCCTCTCGCAAGATAGTTCGGTAATTCTCCTTCAATTTAACCGTTATGTTATCAACATGATTTTGATAAGATGTCGTTTCACAGTGAAATATTTCAATTGAATTTTGTTATTGCTTCCATGTTTATATTGTCAACCAAATTCATGGATTAAGTGTTTTTGCAAAAATCAAGATAGTATCTTTGAAATTCATAAACGATATAAATTTAAAATTTATCTAATATTTGGAGAGGTTTGTTTAGTGCTTGACCTCAAATACGATATATTTGCGCTCAAATAAAGAATATGGTAGCGGATACCCTTACTAAATTTGACGAATTGGTTGCTGAGTGCAAAGCGTTGTTCGCAGAGAAAACCAAAGATTATGGAACGGCCTGGCGTATTTTGAGAACTTCTTCATTGACTGATCAAATATTCATAAAAGCTAAAAGAATAAGGACTATTCAAGAACTGGATGTTCAAAAAGTTGAAGAAAATCCCAGGATTGAGTTTATCGGAATTGCCAACTATTGCATCATGGCGCTGCTTCAATTAAGACTTCCTTTCGAATATCCGCTGAAGATATCACTTGAAGAAGTTTTGGCGTTGTATCAAAAGGAGGTAGAAAAAATCAGGTCTCTTTTGCAGGACAAGAATCATGATTATGGAGAAGCATGGAGAGATATGCGGGTTTCCTCCATGACCGACCTTATATTGATGAAATTGTTGAGGATAAAGGAGATCGAGAATAATAAAGGTCGCACCATTCTGAGCGAAGGGCTAGATGCGAACTATATGGATATTTTTAATTATGCTATCTTTTGTTTAATTCTTTTGGAAGAGAATAACCATAAATAACCAGCTATGACTTTAGGTAAGTTGTTAATGATCATAACTATTTTAGCCGTTGTCTTTACGGGTATCGTTGTTTTTGGTCTAAAAAAGCAGAAGAAAATCGGAATGACTTTTCTACAGTCATTTTGTGGGATTTTATTTATCATTTCTGGTTGGGTAAAAATTATTGACCCTATGGGAACTGGCTTCAAAATGCAACAATATTTTGCTGAGTTTGATGCTGCTTTGGAACCTACATGGATGGCATTTATTAATGGTCTTTGGCCGATTCTGGATCGACATATATTTACTTTTTCTATGGCCATGATCGTGCTAGAAATCGTATTGGGAATTGCGCTTTTATTGGGCAGTGCACCTAAATGGGTGGCCCGGTCCTTTTTCTTGTTAGTCGTGGTTTTTACCATTCTTACCGGTTTTACTTTTTTGACAGGCTATGTTCCTACTGACACTACCTTTTTTGATTTTTCTCGATGGGGAGAATTTGTAAAAACCAATATGCGGGTTACAGATTGCGGTTGTTTTGGGGACTTTATGAAACTGGACCCAAGAACATCTTTCTTCAAGGATGTTTTTCTTTTAGTGCCGTCCATAATTTTTCTTGGCTTTCACAATCATTTTCATAAGTTATTGAAAAGCTCCTGGAGAAGTATCATTTTAGTTATTTCAACGGTGGGTTTGGTTCTTTTTGGAATGAGCAATTACGTTTGGGATATTCCTGATACAGATTTTAGACCCTTTAAGGAGGGTGTCAACATAGCTAAACAGAAAGAAGCCGAATTAAGTGCACAGGCAAACGTAGAAGTATTGGCTTACAGACTTAAGAACCTGGAAGAAAATACCATTGTAGAAATACCTTATAATCAGTATTTGTCAAACTATAGTAGTGTTTATGCAGATAAAACAAAATGGGAAACACTGGAACAGATTTTATCAGAACCAACAATGGAAGCGACAAAGATTAGTGAATTTGCAATTTTGAGTGATGAGGGATATGATATATCGGAGGAATTATTAGCCCATCCTGGGTACCAGTTTTTGATTGTATCATATAAGTTGAAGGGAGAAGCTCAATATAATCAGGTTATGGTTCAGGATACAATCTATCGCATAGATACCATTATTGGAGCCGATACAACAGTGGTAGAAGTGATCGACCGGATTGAAGAGAAAAAAGTGATGCAAACCAACTTTAATTGGGATAAGAAATTTTTGCAGAAATATAATACGAAAATTGAAACAATGGCCATTGAAGCAGCTCAGGATAATATTCGTACCATAGCTGTGGCAGGAGCAGCTGGGATTGACCAACGCACCTCATTTAAGCAAGCTGCTGGGGTAAGTTTTGATATATATGAAGCAGATGACATTTTGTTAAAAACAATTGTCAGGTCCAATCCTGGTATTTTGTTACTTAAAGAGGGGGTAATCATTAAAAAGTGGCACTATAATCAATTACCAAATTTTCAAGAGATTAAGAATAAAGTACTTTAATGCACGTTGGGTAATTGTTATGAAAGAATTAAATTTATTTTTTTTCATATTAAATAAATATATAAAGTAAAAAATCCTTTTATTTGCGTTAGAAACCACTACATGACTTAATGAAGTTCAATGCTTAGTAGACGAAATATAAGAATTAAGGTCATGCAGACGCTCTTTGCAAAAAATCGTGATAGCGAATTGAGTCTGACGATGGCTATGCGATCATTTGAAAAAAGTCTGGACACCTCTTTTACCCAATACCTCATACATATGTACGTATTGTTGGGCGTATGTAAATATGCTGTCAAGGATGCCGACCGCAGATCCTCTAAACATATTAAAACCGAAGCTGATAAAAAGTTTTCGGATAAACTTTTCTCCAATAGTTGTGTGCAAAGCATAAATAATCATGAGCAGCTGAATAAGCAATTCAAAAACGCATTGATGGAAGCCAAGGTAGACAAGGATGTCATCAGAAAGCTGTATAAAGATTTTGCTGCTACAGATGCCTACCAAAAATACCTCAGCGATGATAACACAAGCGAATCCGATAACATCGAATTATTGCATGAATTGTATCGGGTGATGCGTAAAAATGAATTGTTTAATGAGATGATGGAAGACTTCTACGCTACCTGGCAAGATGATAAGTCCCTTGTAATTGGAGCCGTAAAAAAGTCATTAAAGGCACTACCAATTCCTAAAGAGCATTTGAGCCTGTTTACCGTTCCCGAAGAAACTACTGATTTTGGTATAAAGCTTTTAAATCGAACCATGCAGGACGATGCGGATTTGCTCAAAATATTTGAACCGATTTTACAAAATTGGGATAGTGAGCGACTGGCCATTCTCGATATGATATTATTAAAAATGGCCATCTGCGAGTTTCTTCATTTTAAAACAATTCCTACGAAGGTAACCTTAAATGAATATGTAGAAATTGCTAAGACTTATAGCACCAGTAAAAGCAAAGACTTTATTAATGGAATTCTTGATAAGGTGATGCGTCAGCTTAGTGATTCTGGAAAAATAGTTAAAAAAGGCAGAGGTCTGGTAGATTGAACAAGTTAGCTCAGCATTAAAGATGAATCAAAAAGTAATTATTTTAGATTTTGGGTCACAGTATACCCAACTTATTGCACGTAGAGTGAGGGAGTGTGGAATTTACTGTGAGATTTTTCGCTACGATGTATCATTAAAAAATATTAGTGAATGGTCTGCGGTTATTCTCTCTGGAAGTCCTTTTTCGGTGAAAGATGATCGAGCTATTCATATTAAGTTAAACGACCTAATCGGGAAGGTGCCAATTTTGGCAATTTGCTACGGAGCCCAATTGATTGCGGATCAGCATGGTGGACACGTGCATCAGTCCCAGCACCGGGAATATGGTAAAGCTCATTTGAAGAAGCTACATGACGATCTCATTTTTGATGATATTTCAGAAAACTCCCAGGTATGGATGTCCCATGCTGATTCCATCAAAGAAATTCCGACAGGGTATCGTCTCTTAGCTTCAACTGAAAAAATTCCTATTGCCGTCTATCGATCAGAAGTTAACCATAATCCAGTTTATTGCTTACAATTTCATCCCGAGGTAACCCACACCCTCGAGGGAAAAACAATCTTAACCAATTTTTTATTTAAAGTCGCGAAATTGCAGGCTGATTGGACACCCGATTCATTTATTGAAAGTACGGTCAGCGAGCTTAAAGAAAAATTAGGCAATGATAAGGTGATTATGGCCATATCAGGCGGGGTTGATTCGACGGTAGGAGCCTACTTGATTCAGCGGGCGATCGGTCACCAATTGACTTGTATATTTGTGGATAATGGATTGTTGCGCAAAGATGAATTTGAAGAAGTATTAGAAGCTTACCAACAAAGCGGACTTAACGTAAAGGGCATAGATGCAAAACAACTATTCTGGGATGCTTTAAAAGGAATTTCCGAACCAGAATTGAAACGTAAAGCAGTTGGTAAAACATTTATAGATGTTTTTGAAACAGAAGCGCACCAACTCACGGATATCAAATGGCTGGGACAAGGAACTATATATCCTGATGTCATTGAATCACAGTCTGTCCATGGTCCATCTGCAACTATCAAATCACACCATAATGTAGGAGGCTTACCTGAGAAACTTCATCTAAAACTCGTTGAGCCATTGAAATCCTTGTTTAAAGATGAGGTTCGAAAGGTTGGCAAAGTATTAGGTATTTCCGATAATATATTAAGTCGACATCCTTTTCCAGGACCAGGCTTAAGTATTCGGATTTTAGGTGACGTCACTGAGGACAAAGTGCACTTGTTACAAGAAGCGGATGCTATTTATATCAAACATTTAAAGTCTTCAGGATGGTATGATAAGATTTGGCAGGCAGGTAGCGTTTTATTACCAATACAATCAGTAGGGGTAATGGGTGATGAACGAACCTATGAACGAGTAGTAGCATTACGAGCAGTAAATTCCTTAGATGGAATGACAGCAGAATGGACTCATATCCCTTATGAAATATTAGCTAAAATATCTAATGAAATCATCAATCAAGTAAAAGGCATAAATCGAGTGGTCTATGATATCAGTACGAAACCACCATCTACTATTGAATGGGAATAATCGTTGGTTAGCTTTATTTGGGTTATTGTTGATCTTTTCATGCAGTATTTCCAAAAAAACGGTGGAAAACAAAAACACAACTTCAGACCTGAATGATCAGAAGAAGGTCTATAATCCACTAACCGGAAGATACGAACCAGCCACTCCAGCAAACACCAAAGTAGACACCATACAGTGGACTGAAATTGACGAGATCGCAAAACCTCCATTACGTGATGAGGATATTGCCAAGTCCATCCCGTACAGCGAAAAAAAATCTAGTTATAACATAAGCCTATTACTTCCCCTACGGGGCAATCAGCTAAATAATTCCCAAACCAGAGTAAATAAACTAACCGAGAAATTTGTCCATTACCATGCTGGTTTTAGAATGGGCTTGCAGAAATTGGATAGAGAAGGTATACCCTTAAATGTAAATATTCTTGATATAGGATCTGAACCGATTCAACAAATCCAATCATCGCGGGAAGTTGAAAATGCGGATGTTATAATCGGGCCTTATCGAAGGACAAATATAGAAGCAATGGCTTCGTATGCTAAGGCCAGACAAATACCGATTATAACTCCATGGAGTTCATTTGACAACCTGGGGGACGATAACCCCTATTTTATCATGCCGAAACCTAGTTTTAATTCGTATTGTGAAGCGATTGTTGACGACATTATGAAGAAGTTTCATCCAAGGGATGTGCGCATTGTAATTCGAGAGGGAGACGAATATTTATACCAGCAATTTCACAGATATACTAATAAATATGGGATAGAAGATACAGCGCAATCATTCAAGACTTATCTTGTAAATGATACAACTATTGAACTTAGTGAAACACCAGTTGATTCCCATTTGATTGAAGATCGAAACAACATATTCATCATTCCTTATTATCGATCTACTGATGAACGGTTTGTTTATTCATTTATCCGAAGGTTGAGTATAGGCAACTCAAATAATTCTGTTTATATATATGGAATGCCACAATGGAAATACAGGGTTGAACAAGATTATTACTTGTACAATTCGATGAAAATTTATATACCGTCGACGGGTTTGATTCAGTCCGATGGGTGGGATTACCAGCAGATCACAGAGCGTTGTATAAGAGATTTTGGTATGTTACCTACTGATGATGTATTGGAGGCATACGATCTAATTGTTTTTGTTGGTAGAATGCTGTTTAAGTACGGTAAGAATTTTCAATACTTTATGGATGTTGAGTCTTACGATGATCATGTTTTTGCTTCGTATAAATTCCAGCGAATGCTTCCGACCTTTTCAGCCCGGGCTATTGATGACCGAATGCTGAATAATACAGGTTTTGAAAATAAACACGTACAACTTATCCAACTAAAAGAATTTAAATACATCAAGGTAAATTAGTTATTTGACAATTATCTTCCTTGAATATGTTTGGTCACTTGATCTTACCACCAAAAATAGGACTCCTTTTGGCCATCCAGCTGATGATAATGTCATTAAACCATTTTCAGCGTCAAAGGATCTTTTGTCGCATAGCCTACCGGAAGGGTCTATGATTTGTATCATCCCATCAAATTTTTGAGTTCCTAAATTAATTTTGATTAATTCTCCAGCGGCCACTGTAGTTGGAAAAACATCAATTAAATAGTCTTTTTCTTCTTCAGTTACCGGGGTAATGCCCGTGTTAAATATTTCTTTTGCTTTATTGAATGCGTCAGTCCCGATAATTTCACCTATTAGTCTGCCGGGGATATCATCACAGGGAGGATGAATGCCACCCCAAATTCTGGATAAGGAAGTTTCATCTGATGCATCTTTGTAGGTAGCCCATTGCAAAACGACATCAACACTAGGCCCCTCTTCAAATACTAAAAAAGAATCTTTTTTAGCTACGAATTCACCCAATCCACCTGGAAAATATTCATCCCCGGTAAATAAGGAAAGTACCTGTGCCGCAGCTCTGGAAAAAGTAGAATGTCCGGAGATATAACCTGCAAATGGGGGTGTGATAAAAGTAGGTCTTTGATAGGGCCACCAATTCTCAGCTAAAATCCAGCCCACTCCAGCCTGATCTACCTCCGGATCGTCAATATAAGCAGGGCCTCTCCACGCAAACAACTTGATTTTACCAACGTGTTGGTTTTCTGATCCGGCCAGCGAATCACCTTCATTGACCACTTCGACAAACCCATCATATAATGGGATCCCATTGGGATGATAGTTGGCTAAGGATTGATTAGTAGACTGCCCTTGGTCGGCCATATACCGAATCGCCGATATCGGGCGGATATAATCATAGTAACCCTTGATACTCCATGAGCTGACAGCGGCATCATGAACAGCACCCCCTAAAGTGAAATAAATTTTAACATCCCATTCGAGAGGATCAACCTCTTCACCCTGGCCTTCAAATTTTTTTATCAATTTGGGATGATCGTTTACATAGTTGGTAATAGTATACCAATGACCTGGGGGAGTCTCCGAATCTGGACCGTCCGCCCAAAATTCAGCAAGCACCCGGGCATAATCTCCTCTGGGTACCAGATTGGGCTCATAAGGATTTCCGGTTTTAGGATTGATAGGCCTACCTTGACTTGGATCACCTCCTTCCAAGGTGTTATAAAATGAATCGTAATTTGAAAAACTTAAAGGATAGGATAAATTATTGCCTTTTGAGCCCGGGGAGATATCCCAGATTATTCCATCTTTCTGATCGAGATGAGAAGACCAAATGGCTACTAACGTATGACCCCATTGGTATTCTTGCGGTAAATAGGCTTGTTCATCTCCTGATTCAATTAATGGGGGACTTTCGGGGTCATGCCAAACTATGTATTCCTGGCCATTTTTGGTTAAAACTTTCTTATCAGATTCGTCTAATGCAAAAGGCACTACAACTCCCCATTCTGGACTCAGAAAATCAGGTGCTCCACCTGGGCGTGGATTACCGGATTGGTCTATAAATACCTGGAAAGATAATGGCTGCCAATGGTTGGAATTTATAATTCCATTATCACCTGGAATTTCCGGTGACATAACCGGATTAACGGGTTTATAATAGGTGTTTTCATAATCGTTGGCCTCATTCGAACCATCTTGTAATCCGAATAAGATCATTTGAGAGGCTATGTAGTTACCCAGAGCGGCTGCATCCCCAGTCTGATAATCCATACTCGAATTGCTGATCAAATAACCGTATGACTGCATACGCTCAATAATGGATACCAAAGTTTTTGTTGATTTAGGCGAATTTGCAAACCGATGTGCGATCAAGCGATACATGGCATAACTCATGGCTTTATGTCGATCTCCATCGATATCAGAAGAAGCTGGTATTCCTTCAAATGGGCAATCAAATCCATCGATTTCTTTACCTAAAAAATAAGTCTCCGCGGATTCTTCATAAACTGCCCACAAGTCGTACATTAGAATACTGTGGTGCCATAGGTTTCTAGCGTGAACAGTAGGGCGCGCGAAGTCACTGCGCACGGCTTCTAACAATTCCTCAATCCATTCTCTAGCGATGGTTTGTTCTTGAGCAATTACCCATTCCGCATTGAGTAAAAACAGAACTATCAAAATGAACGCACGTGCCATGGTTTCAATTTTTAATTACTTATTATATATTACAAATATAGTATATATATTATTATTCCTAGCTAGTGTAAGTTATAGGAATTCGAAACGCTCTTTTCCTATTTTTCAAAAAAGTTGTAAACTATCTAAGGTAAGTATACGATTTCATTAGAGAATAATATTTTACGGGTTGATAACTATTCGTAATGGAAAAATTTTTATGCTTCGAAAATTGGATATAGATATAATTTTGTATTATGATTCTATTTTAGCTTCTATAAGAAATTAAACTCTAAAAAATGGATTGATTGCATGGTTTATATTCTGTAGGCGGACCAAGAATATCGTACTTTTAAAAAGTACATAACGGATGGATTTGAGGGTAATAATTAACCGATATATGTGAAATTATTTGCTTTCAAAAAATGTACTCGGTTTCTATTCTGTTACGATTATTGGATTCGGATAGAATGAACTAAAAGACATCCAGTACCCCATTAATGAGTTTGGTGAAGTAAGGCTGGCTCCTTGATTTGGTCCTGAAATTGCCTCGCCAAATAAATTCCAGGTGTTTCCCAGCTGATCATTAAATAGAGTGGGCGATTGGTCGGAAGTTGAAAATTCAAGTAGTTCACCGTTAGACAAACTACTTTCGAACGAAACGATAAAGTTGAGCGCTTCATTTCCAATTATTACTATCGATTTGTCTTGAAATTGATCAGCCAATATGCGCGTCCCGTTTGAAAATAAATTAAACCGGTAGACTTTTGCTTGTTCATTTATGACTACACCATGAACTCTTTCCTTTAAATGTAAGCGTTCATCAACGGGTACAATTGGAAAAAGGAGTCGGCTAGAAGCCTCCCGATAATCTCCATAAGGATATTCACCATAAGGTCGATCAAAACCGGTTTCTACGTTTAAAACTCTGGCATTTGGAAACAAGATTTTTGCTGTGCTCCAATTCGTTTCCATTATTTTGAAACTCTTTGCTGGTTTTCCTTTGTACCATCCACGCACTCCTTTCATCAGCATTTGGGACCATTCACTCCCTGTATCTCTTTCATAGGGAATTAAATTGGTATTATACAGTAATCCAGACACCCCAAACGTGGTTATACCTAGGGCAAGATGCCGATCCCAAGCCATAGCAGTACCAGTCAGCGGGCAATAAGTGAGTGCCACATATTCATTGGCAATTACATCGTTGACAATTTCATGCCAGTCTAAAATAGTGTAAGGATAAATCTTGGTCTCTTTTGCCAATCGTAGAATTACTACTAAATCAGAGGCTCGATTGAAAGGTTCCGCAACAGCTATGTTTACAAAAGTCGGATTATCAATCGAAGGGACACCATCTCTTCCTGGTCCACCATCAAAAATCCGGTGTTCAGGCAGAAGCCATTCCGGATCTAAATCATCCCGGGGTTTCGAAGTAGATTGAATGGGTTCATCACATCCTACGGACAGAAGAGTGAATACTAAAAGCCAAAAAAATGATTTTCCTAAATATACCATTAGCTTAAAGATAGGCCAATATTGTAGAATATGGAAGTCATTAACGAGACACATTGGAAAGTGTTTATTATTTTTAATATTTGATTTGTTGATTAAAAGACGATTTACCAGTCATAATTTAATGCATGAGATTGATTTTTAAGTATTTATTCTGTATGGGTGCGCTTATCGCATTGAGCAGTCATGACCTTTTTTTAAAAACGAACAACTACTTCGTTCCGGCAGATTCACTGGTAAAATTATTTTTATTTAATGGTACTTTTGATCAAAGCGAGAACAGTATAACGCGTGATCGGATCATTGATGCGACCATTTTAGGACCTGATTTGTCATTTCATCCAGGTATAGGTAACTGGTACGATCAGGATAACATCACCTACCTGCAATTTAAAACCGGCGAAGCAGGGACCTATATAGCTGGGGTATCAACTGCACCGAAAAACATTGAATTGGATGCCAAAGACTTCAATGAGTATCTGGAACATGATGGGGTGCTCGATGAGCTGGATGCGCGTAAAAATGAAAATAGAATGGGTGAAAGTGCCGTAGAAAAATATTCAAAACACGTTAAATGTATCTTACAGGTAGGGGATAAATCTTCCGATGATTTTCAACAAATACTGGGCTATCCTATTGAATTCATTTTACAGGATAATCCCAGTGAAATTTCATCGGGAAGTATCATGCGATTTTTGTTATTGAGTGATAAGCTGCCTTTGCCAAACCAATTAGTCTATTATGGGTATCGCAAGGGAGACGAAGAAGTTGTACCAGAAAAATTACATGATAGTACGTTTGTAAGAACAGACGAACAAGGCTATGGATCGATTAACCTATCCAATGCAGGCGTTTGGTATCTGAGGACAATCCAAATGGCACGAAGCAGTGAGGAAGGACTGGATTATGAGTCTAATTGGGCAACAATAAGTTTTATGATTCGCTAATTTATGGTAGATTTTACACAGATCACTCTTGTTACTATTTCCTTTTATGAATAAACCAGGCTCAAAAGAAGCACCTGTTATTAATTGTGAAAAAATACTGTATTTATTAACTTTTTATTTTTAACCCATTAACTAATCATGGCTTACGATCAATGGTTATACGAAAGAGTAAAAAATAGCTTAACCGAAAAGCGAGTTAACTTCGAGGAAAGAAAAATGTTTGGGGGTATTTGTTTTATGATAGACAACAAGATGTGCTTAGGTGTCAATAACGAACAGTTGATGGTCCGCTTAAATCCGAACATTTATGAAGAGGTATTAAAGGAACCTGGCTGCCGGAGCATGGACTTTACTGGCCGTCCAATGAAAGGATTTGTCTATGCAGAAAATGAAGGGATTGAAGATGATGTGAGACTGGATAAATGGATACAAAGGGGGCTAGACTTTAATCCTTTGGCTAAAGCCTCAAAGAAAAAAAGAAGCAAAAATGAATCTTATGTTTAATACCCTATGCATATTCTTTGCTTGAGCATCAGCAAGCATTACTTGTAGTCCAGACAAAACAATTTGGAAAATTTAAGGGATAACTACTATCAGAATTATAGAGCATAGTTCTTAAATCACAGGAGTTTCTTATGCTTACAATTTACTTGTATCCTCCAGTAGTGATAAAACGGCAAAATATGGACTATAATCTTGATGATCTAAATTAATAAAGTTGCTTATACGAAATTGGAATTTAAAGGTCAATTTTGGATTCGGAACACAAATTCGTTTTATTTATTGTATGGTGAAATAAAGGTAATCAAATAGTAGTTAATTTGGTTCGTAATAAGGATTCGAAAAAGACTACGGTCACAATATATTTTAATAATTAAAGGCAATAATATATTTGATTTTTATCTTATTTGTCGACTAATTACGAAAAAGATTGGCCACTGGCGCACGAGCGAATTTATTCAAGAACCTAATAAAAACGATTGTCAATAAATTAGGATTCAAGTGGTATAGACCAAGTTTGAATTCTGCAGACGACAAATGTATAAAATGGGTGGTGAGCTGTTTTGAATAAGTCCAAGGAGAAAGAATTTCCCCCATACTTGTCATTTGATTGAAATAATCTAGTCCACCCATTAAAATGTTCTCAGCAAAGCAAAAAAATATAATCCAATGGAAGAATATAAAATTCAAATAATTGAAACAGCAATAACCATAATTACTTTCATCATTGCATTAAAAATCCTGAGTAGGGTAATTGAAAAAGTTGGGAATAGATTTTCTTATCACAAAGCCAGAATAAAAATAGTAAAGAAGATAAAATCCTTTGTTTTATATATTATTTTAGTAGGAATTTTAGTGTTGATTTGGGGCATAGCTCCATCTCAATTAGCAGCTTATATCGCCTCCTTATTTACCGTTTTGGGAATTGCATTTTTAGCGCAATGGTCAATAATATCTAATATCACATCAACATTAATAATTTTCTTTAATCATCAAGTCAATATAGGAGATACAATAGTTATTTTAGATAAAGACTATCACATTGAAGGAAAAATAAGTGACATTGGGGTATTCTTTATTATTATCAAAGTTAGTGAGAATGAAAATGTGTCTTTGCCCAGTAATGTATTTATGCAAAAAATGGTTAAAAAAATTAAAAAATGAAGGTAAGTCAAGTTCTCAATTGTCGACTCTCAATCTGATTTATTTATGAAAACTGTTAGCAAAGAAAGAAAAAAACTTTGCAATGGGATAATCCCTACCAAGTTGGCTGAATAAATAAAATAAGCTATGACGATATCAATATTACTTATCGTAACCGGCTTTCTATTATTAATTAAGGGAGCTGACTGGTTGGTTAATGGAGCAACTACTCTTGCTAGAAAGAATAAGGTATCCGACTTGGCGATAGGATTGACAATTGTTGCTTTTGGTACTTCGGCACCAGAATTAGTTGTTAATTCGATTGCCTCCTTAGAAAACTACTCTGATATTGTTTTCGGAAATGTAATTGGAAGCAATAATTTTAATCTATTTGTAATTCTTGGTATTGTAGGGCTCATATTTCCAATAAAAGTTCAATCCACCACTGTATGGAAAGAAATTCCAATTTCTTTTTTGGCCATTTTACTTTTATTCATTTTATCAAATGGATTCTTTTTTCAAGATGCAAATGTCTTGTCGCGTTTTGATGGATTTATATTGTTCCTCTTATTTGCTTTGTTTCTAATTTATGTGTACATGCAATTAAAGGCTGAAACCGTTGAAACAGAACTAACAAAAGAAGACTCGTCAAACTTAAAAATTTGGGGCTTCATTATCATTGGGCTGTCAGGTTTAATCCTTGGTGGAAAATTGGTTGTAGATAATGCGATTGAAATTGCTACAAATTTGGGAGTAAGCAAGAAGATTATCGGTTTAACGATTGTTGCCGCTGGAACATCATTACCTGAACTGGTAACCTCTGTGGTGGCTGCTTTTAAAAAGAATAGCGATATTGCTATTGGTAATATTATAGGTTCAAACATATTTAATATTTTTTTGATTCTTTCAATAAGTTCGTTTGTAAATCCCATTAAGTTTGACATTTCTTTTAATACTGATATCTATTTACTGGGAGGAGGAACAATTTTCCTTTTCATTGCGATGTTTACTGGAGAAAAGAAAAAACTGGACAGATGGGAAGCTGGAATTTTATTGTTAGTATTTATGGCATATACATTATATTTAATTGGAAAAGAAATATGAAAGAAGTCAGTCAATAATTATTAGTAAACTAATTGGTTATGCTTTATAATGTAAAAACACCTAGTGAATATCTTGATACAATTGAAAAGGATTGGAGAAAAGTCAAGTTGATTGAAGTTCGGGAAATGATAAAGAGAAATGGACCAGAATTAACCGAAGGAATTAAATACAAAATGTTATCCTATGAGTATGCCGATAAAATAATTTTTAGTCTAAATGCTCAACAGGCTTACGTTAGTCTATATGTTGGTAATGTGGATAAAGTTGAAAATGCTCGAAAATTGCTAAAAGAATTTAATATTGGTAAAGGTTGCATTCGAATAAGAAGGAATATTAAATTACCAGAATCGAATCTTGATAAATTCATTGCAAGGACCATTGAAATATGGAGAAAAGGAGGCGAAACTGATTGTTGAATAATACTGCAAAACAATAAATGCAACACCGCAACGGTTGAACGCGCTCACGGTAACAACTAAATCAATTTCACATGAAAATAGCAGTCAAAATAGTAGGCATTAAATATGTAAATGAGATTGACTCTTACTGGAGTGATCAAGATTTCATTGAACTGTTGAAAATGTTTGATTTTCCTGATGTTGACCAGATTAGTCCGGACGAGTTAAGGGAAATGCTCTATTTAGCCGTTACAGATTTCAAACCAGAAGAAGCGGCTAAAATACTATTAACTTTCAAACTCAGTAATCAGCTTACGAAAAGTCAAATTCAATCGTTGTCACATGAAATGACTGAGGATAGGGTGGTCGAGGAATATCCCGAGCCCGAATTACACTTTGATTTATTCAATATAAATCAATTACTTTTTAAGGCATTTAATGGAACTTTTCCAAATACCGAAGCTTCTATTGTTAGCATTGAACTTCATAGTGAAGAAGTTGTGCAGATCGAAATGACCGAAGAAATCATGACCAAGTTAATAGGTGCCGGCTTAACAGAAAAAAGCATAATAAAAAGGTTGTATGCTGATCAAATTGAAGGGAAAGTTCCATTCGAAGACGCGGCTAAATTTATTTGGTTATTAAATAAAACGGACAAGAATAGCTATAAATTAGTGACTTCAAAATATTGGATAGAAAAGGAAGATTTTAATCAAACTGAATATGAAAGCAAAATCGTTTTCTATGAAGAAGACAAAGAGACAAAGAAATAAGAGACTAAAGGACGAAGAGACAGAGAAACAAGGAGGCTCCGATCTTTAGTACAATCCCTTGACCAATCACCTGTTTATTCATTTTGGCTTCTCTGTATTTCAGGATTTCACTGTGAATGGTAAGATTCATAAATAAGTAAAGTGAACAAAAATATAAAAAGCATATTATTAATTGGCTTAATCCTGTATGGATGCGGTTCTGAGCAAACAGATCCTGATTTTGTCTCAGCTTTGGAAAATGGGATTCAGGCTAACGAAGGATTCACTCGATGTAACCGCTTCGTTAGGGGATGGCTTAACCACGCCGACTCAACCACGGGTCTAATACCTCGGAATCTTAAAGACAGCAATTATTGGAACGCTAAGGACGCAGCTGCAGACAATTATCCTTTCATGGTACTCGTCGCTGCCTTAACTGATCGTTCAATGTTTGATGGTGTGATGCTTGATATGTTGAATATGGAGAAAAAAATAACCCCCTGTATCGATCGGATGCCTTGCACCTATAATTTTAATACCCAGCAATTATCAAAAGAAAATCTGGGTACTGTGATTTTCGGTTCATCTGAATACATTAAAGACGGACTGCTGCCGCTCACCGAATGGCTGGGAGATAGTCCTTGGAGTGCCCGGATGATTGAACTAATGGATGACATCTGGAAAAACGCGAACCAGGATACACCTTTCGGAAAAATCCCGGCCACTGATCATGAGGCAAATGGTGAAATGCTACAGACTCTTGCTCGAATCTACTGGATGACCGGTGAAGAAAAATACCTGGATTGGGCGGTGAGACTAGGTGATTATTTCTTATTGGGGAACCATCATCCCACAGACGACGGCGCTAACCTGCGCTTGCGTGATCATGGCAATGAGGTGATTGCGGGGTTGGCAGAACTCTATGCAAGTGTGAGCGTGGCGCGTCCTGATAAGAAGCTAGCGTACCAGGAACCACTGCATAGGATGTTGGACAAAATCCTTGAAATAGGCCGCAATAAGGATGGATTTCTTTATAATTCGATAAACCCACAGACTGGCGATCACGATGAAAACTTGGCTGACAATTGGGGGTATGTATTAAATGCCCATTATACGGTCTATCTGATAGACAGTGTACAAGCTTACAGGGATGCTGTATTGAAAGCGCTTAACCATCTGGCAAAAACTTACTACATTAACGATCATCGTTTTGGCGAGCAAAGTGATGGCCATGCAGATGCCATTGAAAGCGCCCTCAACCTGTATCACCGGGAACGAATTCCTGGATGTGTGCCTTACATAGATGTATCCACCAGGCGCATGTGGGGTATGCAGCAAGCAGACGGAGTCATTGAAGGCTGGCATGGTGACGGCAACTTTGCACGTACAACAGTAATGTACTGCACCTGGAAGACCCAGGGTACAACAATCCAACCTTGGGATTCGACAGTTATATTCGGGGCAGTGCTTGATAACGAGCCTGAAAAATTACTCAAAGTGATCATCAAGTCTAGCGAGGACTGGAATGGCAAACTGTTATTTGACACCCCCCGACATAGAACTCAGATGAAAATGCCTTTTGACTGGACTCGAATCAATCAGTTTCCCGAGTGGTACACCGTGGAATACGATAGTAACTACACCGTAGCAAATCTAACTACTGGTATAAGTCAAAAGTACACTGGGGCACAACTGGCTGATGGCTTACTCGTCGATCTTACCGCAGAGATAGAACAGCAGATTACCGTACAACTGGACCATAAAGCTGGCGTCTCAAGGCCCGAATGACGAATCAAAGTAACTTTGCATTACAATTAGCTAAGAATTGAATATATATTGTACTTATTTGGATAGCGAAGCAAGACACTCATAGCTATTTCGTCGAATCGGAAATTCAGTCAGAATAGCATAATACGATATTAAATTTGGCGAAAGTTAGCTTAAAGACCCTAACATTGAATTTAAGTAAATATCAGTTTGAAGAAGTGTTAAGAGCGTTTAGAAACCGAATGGAGCCAGCAAAAGCGGATGGGTGCTTATCCCATAGGTAAAGAATCAGATTGTTTAATCCATTTAAATAAAGAAACATATTTTTTCACAAACTAAACAGCTGCTTGATTTGATTCGCCCTGCGTCTGGACACTTTCATCTCCTCTCCTGTTTTCAAGGTAATTCTAAATTTTCCCGTAAACCATGTATCCAGTTTCTCAATAAAATTCAGATTGATGATCTGCTGGCGATTTATTCGAAAAAACATGCTCGGATCCAATACCCCTTCCAGGTAATTTAACGAACGTTGAATCAAGGGTTTGTTGTTATCGAAATAGATACGAGAGTAGTTGCCTACCGACTCAAATATGCGTATGTCTTTCATTTTGACGATCCAGCATTTTTCACCATCTCTTATAAATATTGGTTGGGTAGGAAAATCTGAACGCTTGGTTTTTAATGGAGATTCTTGCAAATTGAGTTTAGCAATCGCTTTTTCCAAACGTTGCTTTTTGATGGGTTTCAACAAATAATCAATCGCATTGTATTCAAACGACTTGATTGCATATTCATCATAGGCGGTGGTAAAAATCACTTTGGGAAATTGGTCGAGGCTTTCCAAAAAATCGAAACCTGTCATACCTGGCAGGTGAATATCCAAAAAAATAACATCAGGTTCAAACTTGGCCAATATTACTTTTGCCTCTTCTCCGTTTGCAGCCTCATGTATAGAATTAAAGGATTGGGTCTCTAGCAACATTTGCACGAGTTCTTTTCTAGCCAACCTAGAATCTTCAACTACCAAACATTTTCTCATAGCATAGGAATTTTGATGGTTGCAACGATATTGTTTTCTATTTCACTCATTTGCATTGATGCCATTCCATTATAAATTAATTCTAATCTTTTTCTGATATTTTCTAATCCTACACCCAATTGATCACCGAGATTTGAAGAAGTGCTCAAGTTTCCGGTGTTCTGTACCTTTATCTGCAAAACTCCTTCTTCTTGATCAATATCAATCAAAATTGATCCCCCTTCCTTAAATTGTGAAATACCATGTTTTACTGCATTTTCAACTAATAATTGCAGCATCATAGGTGGTAAAGGGAATGCATTCAAGCTTTCATCCACCTTAATCTGGTATTGTAATTTATCTTCGTATTGTATTGATAACAATTCTAAATATTGATGAACTATTTCCAGTTCTTCTTTTAATTCCACTTTTGACTGATCTGTATTTTTCAAAGCATATCGAAACAAATCAGAAAAATTTAATAACATTTCTCTCGCCTTCTCTTTATCCTCCAAAATCAAAGACCGAATATTATTGATGGTGTTAAAAACAAAGTGTGGTTTAATTTGTGACTTTAAGGATCCTAATTGTGCATCTTTCATTTCTGCTACCAATTTCCATTTTTCAATTTCTGCCTGATTCCAATTATTGAAATAGTGAATAGAAAAATAAATTAAATTCCAGGTGAGAATGATTAATGTAAAAATGAACATATTACTGAGAAAAGAGGTGATACTCAATCCATGCAATCCATATACCAATCGAATAACGATAAAAACGGACACCATAAAACCAGCAGTAAGTATTAGTGTAGATCCCAAAAGAAAAGACAGGGTTTTAATCAAATTCCAGTTACGCCAATCCAATTTTCTGATAAAGGTTCGATAAATGGAAGTCAATAAAAAACCAACGATTGTTGGAGTCAGCGAATTGGCTAAGAGAAATTCCATTGGTAATCCAGCCATAACCTGCACCAGTAGCGTACTTCCACCCATTATGGACCAGCCAATAATTTGAGCGATCCAAAAGTTTCTATTGCCTGTTTGTATCATATTTCTAAAGCAAGTATCCAATTCGAAACATAGTCCATTGCCTCCTTATTAAAGGTCTCTTCCAATGTTTCATATTCCGAAGGGGCACCTGTTTTCGTTTTTTGAAATAAATGGTTTAGACTGGGAAACTCATGAATCGTTACGTTTTTGTTTTTGGCCCTTTTTAAACTTTTACGAATACCTTCCAAATTTTCTTTGGAGGTCACTTGCAGATCCAACTCGCCGTTCACGGCTAAAACAGGACATTTCACCTTACTCAAAAAACGATCTGGACTAAAACGTATTAAATATAAATACCAATCGGTAGTCGCCATGCGCGTTTGTTGGTTGATAAAATCATCTTTATTACCAATCACCTGTTTTCCATCGTCCGATAATTTTTCGTAAAGATTTCCCAACAATTGAGCCAGTCCCGAATTTAATTGATCCTTATCCAAATTAATATTTGCTTCGATGTATTCAAACATCTCCCTAGCAATTTTTGTCATGGTTTTTCGAGTAGAAACGGGGATACCTTCTGCTTCACCTGTTCTTTCTTGTTGCAATAACAACAGTTCTTTAAGATCAATGCCAGGCCCTGCTAAAAGTACAATAAATTCTACAGCTGTATTTTCGCTCGCAACCATGGAAGCAATCATACCGCCTTCACTATGTCCGGCCAGCCCGATGGCCTTACCCTCCATATCCTTTCTACTTTTCAAGTAGGCCACTGCTGCTGCCGCATCGTCAGCAAAGTCTTTTGACGTAGCTTCTGCAAATACTCCTTCCGAAGCCGCTATTCCTCTATCATCGTAGCGCAGGATGGCAATCCCCTGGCGGGTAAAGTGATCAGACAGTACCAGGAAAGGCTTGTGATTGAGGATTTCTTCATTTCTATCTTGGGGACCAGATCCTGAAATGAGTATCACTACTTTTTCAAAATTTCCATCATTTGGCATTGTCAAAGTACCTGCTAAACGATGCCCACCTTTGGGATTTTTAAATTTTACTTCTTCCTGATAATAAGGAAAATCTTTAGGTTCCTGAGGTCGAACAACGGTTTCCATTTCCACTTTTTCTCTGGTCATATCTAAATCCCACGACCTTCCATTTTGCTCAAATATACCGTTTAAAGTGTCGCTGCCATCATTTAGTTCTGCTGTGTATTCCGCGTTCAAGGTATTAGCAACAATTCTTAGTTTACCATTTTCAAAAGTCGTTTTATCCATTAAAATACCATTCGCATTCTGGTCGGGGCTGTCCATGGTAGATTTCAAAATTCCAAAGGAATCTATAATATGAAACACCAGCCGCAATTTCGTACCGGAAATATTCAAAACGCCATTCCAATCGCCCAATACGATATTATTGGCCTCACCCTCTGGAGGAGGTAATACATTTTGCTCTCCTTCTTCTTTGGTCATAATCAAAGGGATCGACACCCCCTGTTGGATAAAAGTGCCTTGTAGTGTTGCTCCTTTTTCATCCAATTCGGCCGTATATTCCATTTGTAATAAACTGGCTGCAATTTTTAATTTTCCATTTTCAAAAGTCGTATTCTCTATCTCTATTCCACTGGCGCCCTGATCAGGACTATCCATAGTAGATTGATATTTTCCATTTTGTCCGGTGATGTGCAAAACCAGTCGTAACTCTGTTCCTTGGTAACTTAATTTTCCATTCCAATCGCCATTTATGTCTTGAGCAATCATTTGGAATGTTACAATTGTTAATAAAACTATCATTAAATCTTTCATAATCTGAAAATTTTGGATCATATGAATACTGCAAATGTATTGAGTCAATTTTCATCTCGATATCAAATTATTACAAACGGCAAAGAAAAATGATAAGTGGTCACTAAATGGCTGGAGTAAATGACAAAGCTTCTTTTAATCTTTTTCATAGAAGAGAAGAGGCATAATCGGAGTTATAGAAACAAAGGGACGGCCTTTTGCCGGGTAAGATTCTTATTTATTAACTCTTAACTTTCCAATAAAAATGCCCAGCACTTTATCGTGCCAGGCATTCATTCATTTGGCTAATTGGCGGGTTCGATTAAGACTTTTTACCAGGTTCCAAAATGATCGCGGTTATATCCAATTTTTTTACGAGTTCATTAAAAGCAGGTATTTGCTTTTCTTTAATCGCCGCAAAATCTTTTAGAAAAGCATCAATTTCTGTGGTCAAAGTCTCCTTTACAGTAACTGCTTGATCGGTAGGAGGAAAATCGTTCCCTTGAGTAATTGAGTTTAAATACCCCAATTTGTTATTTAACCGGATTGGAAAATTCAATGGATCCTGTCGTGCTTGGTTTTGTGTTTGATACAATCCTTCTTCTACTGAGGTTATCAAACTATCAATCATTTTGGCTTGGTTCATGATTTCGTCCATTCCATCACGTCCTTTAAGTAATGAGGTGTAATTATTCATTTGTCCACGAATTGCCCGAATTTCCTTGATGGTATTATGGGTTTCTGAGAGCTTATTACTCACTTCCATTAAGAAATCGAATTGTTGCTGAATATCCTGTTGCGTACCGGAGGAATTTGGATCTTTCAGGATCTCGAATTCCTGGGTTAAACTTTCATCAAAAGCATTGAGTGTTGCGGCATAGGTCCCAGGTACTGCTTTAGGTCCATTTAATGAAGCGGCCCATAAAATCATGCCTTCAAAATCGTCTGCTCCGGGATACCTGGTATCCCAGGTAAAGGTATTTGCACCTTTTTTGACTTCAAGCTTATTCTTTTTTTCCGTAGCATCCGTAGAAAAAGTTTGAATTATTTTACCCCCAGCATCAGCAAAAGTAAGTGAGATAACATCATCTTTTCCTGGAGCTTCTTTCAAATAATAATGGACCGTAACCCCATTCGGTTTATTAGTTCCGGCTGCCGTGCTTCCTCCTCCTCCAAAACTAAACCCTCTTTTGCGATATGAGACATCCGGTTTATAAACATGTAATTCTTTATCATTTAATGAGGTATCAAGTTGGTGTAACACCGTGAGGTCATCGATAAGCCATAAACTCCTACCCTGGGTGGCCACGACCAGGCTTTTATCCTTGATGGCCAAGTCTGTAACGGGTACAATCGGAAGATTTTGCTGGAAGGTTTGCCAATTGGCTCCATCATCAAAAGAAACGTACATACCGGTTTCTGTTCCTGTATATAACAGTCCTTGTTTATCTGGATCAGCCCTTACTACCCGGGTAAAATGATCATTATCAATTCCTTTTACGATCTTTGTCCAAGTCTGACCATAATCTTCTGTCTTATAAAGATAAGGTTGATAATCTCCATTTTTATAACTGGTTGCGGCAATATAGCAGCCTCCATCGTTGAATGGATCTGGTTCCAAACTGTTAATCATGGTCCATTCGGGGATTCCTGCTGGTGTAATATTTTCCCAATTTTTACCCCCGTCTCGCGAAACATGAACAAGTCCATCATCAGAACCAATCCAGAGTAAGTCTTTCACTCTTGGTGATTCGGCAGCAGCAAAGATCGTACAGTAGTATTCCACTGAAGTATTGTCTTTCGTAATAGGTCCACCAGATGAAACTAGCTTAGTTGGTTCGTTTCTGGTTAAATCTGGACTAATAATTTCCCAACTTTGTCCCTGATTATAGCTTACATGTAAGTGATTAGAGGCAGTGTAAAGTTTCTTTGAATCATGCGGTGAGAAAAAGATGGGGAAATTCCATTGAAACCTATATTTCATCCCTTCAGCACCATGTCCCATAGGATTATCCGGATAAACATTTACCGCTCTGGATTCACCAGTCCGGTGGTTTTTCATTTGAATAACTCCACCATAACAACCACCAAAAACAATTTCTTCATCTTTCGGATCGATGGCAATATGGCCACATTCACAACCGGCACTTGGTTCCCAATCATCCGCTGTTATACTGCCTCCACTTGTCTGTGAAGCAATACGCACCGTTGAATTATCTTGTTGGGCGGCATAAATTCTAAAAGGGAACTGATTATCAGTAGTCACCCGATAAAACTGTGCAGTTGGTTGGTTATGGTAAGTGGACCAGGTCTCACCAGCATCAAATGATACTTGGCCTCCGCCATCATCACCAATAATCATGCGTTTAGAATTATGTGGATCGATCCACAAATCATGATGATCACCATGTGGTGCATTGAACGTTTCATAGGTTTTCCCGCCATCCTTCGACCGGTGATAATTGACATTCATTATATATACCATATCCTCATCTTCCGTATCCGCATAAATGCGTGAATAATACCAAGCTCGCTGACGCAATTTTCTTTCATTGTTGACTAAAGTCCAGGTTTCTCCGGCGTCATCTGAACGATATACACCGCCTTTTTCATTTTCAATAATTGCCCATACACGTTCGGAATTGAGGGGTGATACAGTTACACCTGAGATGCCCCAAATTCCTTGAGGTAATCCTTTGTTTCCAGAAATATTAATCCAAGTTTCTCCGCTATCGGTGCTTTTCCAAAGAGCGGATCCTTCTCCTCCACTGTACAATCCGTAAGGATTACGTTTTATTTTCCATGTTGAAGCGTAAAGTATTCTCGGATTATTTGGATCTAATATCAGATCTACCGCTCCGGCATCTTCATTGGCGAATAATACTTTTTTCCAATTGTTTCCTCCATCAGTCGTTTTATAAATGCCCCGTTCAGCTGATGACTTATAAAGGTCACCTAATACCGCGACCCAGACAATATCAGGATCGCGTGGATGGACTCTTATCCTGGGTATGTGTCTGGAATTTTTCAGCCCTTTCTCCTCCCAGGTTTTACCACCATCAACTGATTTGAACATTCCGTAACCATACGATACATTTCCTCGAACGGTGACTTCGCCCCCACCTACATAGATAACGTTTGGGTCATAGCTGCTGATTTCAACAGCTCCAATAGAACCACCAAAATAGCCATCCGAAATGTTCTTCCAGGATTGACCACCATTGGAGGTTTTCCATACACCACCACCAGTTCCTCCGAATATAAATTCCATAGGCTTTCCGGGTACTCCTGCCACAGCTGCTGATCGTCCCCCGCGGAAGGGGCCTATACTGCGATATTGAACAGAGCCAAATAGGTCTTCATCAATAGACTTTGTATCAGCGGGCTGACTGATCATCGCGCCCTTATTTTTTTTATTGTTTTTCTTTTGTGCATTGCCTGGAGTGAATAGTGTCACCATGAGTAGCAATGAAATGGCCATGGACAAAAGATGAGTGAATTGTGATTTCATGTCGTTTTCGTTTTTAATTAGGTTCTCTTCTGCATGCCCGGTTGGATTAATTTAAAGCCGGTTTCTTCTTTATCTTTTACGCACATTTGTCTGACATCCTCAAGCAACTGTTTCGCATCATATACGATGCCATCTTTGATGGTAAAGCGGACACCGCCTACTCGGGCTACTGTATTATCTTCCATCAGTTTGATAGCTCCTGTACCATAAAATACCTTAAGATTTTGCAATGGGTTTTCATCCAGGATAATCATATCGGCTAATTTACCAGGTTCTATCGTGCCAATTTCTTTATCCAAGCCTAACGCTTCGGCTCCTGAAAGAGTAGCAGAACGTAATACCTTCAATGGATGAAATCCTGCTTCACGCAACAATTCTAATTCACGAATGAAGGCAAAACCGTACAACTGAAAAATAAATCCGGAATCCGAACCTGCTGTAACACGTCCACCACGATTTTTGTATTCATTGATAAAGGTCATCCACAACCTGTAATTTTCTTTCC
>JAHEJC010000203.1 GCA_024639065.1 Lewinellaceae bacterium
TCAGCAATTAAGATACTCAAACCAGAAGAAGTTACCTACTTATTAAAATGTCACCTTAGCAAACAATTTGCTTGCAGTCCAATGAACAATCAGAATAACGGATTCTGAATTAATTAATCATGACAATGAACAAAAACCGCTTACAACTATCGGAGCTCTATTTTTGTAACCTCTTATCGGACAGCGTAACGATCTCCCTTTTTAGAATTGGGTATGATGTTTAACAGGAAACTGTTTGGGGATATCCTCGAATGATTCTCCTAGATTTTGGCGTAAATCAATCTCAATGCCCCTGGCTATCGTGGATATTGGAACATCATTGGCAGTGCCTTCAAATGGATTTTCTCCGGTTCTACCAATTCGCTCCATCGTATGAAATACCCAGGCCACGACTACATAAAAAGGTATGGAGAACCATACGAATAGGTCGCTGATTAATGGATGCTTTTCCGCAATACTGCTCCCTATTTCTGCAAACTGAGGAACCAGCGCTAAGGGCAGCAACAGCACAAAAATCCACATAAAAAAATGATTGAGTGTTGCAAATTGCCTAGGATATGGAAAGTTTTTAATGCGTTCACTTTTACCTTGAAGGGTAAATAATTCTTGCAGGATACCTTCCAATTCTAAAAATGAAAACTCCCAGATGATCCCCTGTTCCTTAAGTTTTCTTAGGTGATGCGATTGAAGGTATAATAAAGCCGTTTGTTTGTTATTTTTACTCATAACATATTCAAGATCTCTATCCGAAATGTACAGTTTCATATCCTTTTCGACAGTCGAGTCCAACTCAGGAGGCTTGGTATCCCATTCCTGATTGGTCCGGTGACTTACCGTTGTTTCCCATGGTTTAGGCATACGCATAGCATGGCGTAATGCAGTCATCCAGGCAATATGCCGGTACGTGATGGTTTTGATTTCATGTTGGATTTCACCTACTGATAAGGATGTCTTTGCATATTCGTTGGTTAGCATATCTTGAACAAACATGCCCAAGGTTCTAGAAGTATTCACAATGCCACCCCAAATTTTTCTGGCCTCCCAAATCCTTCCATAGGCAGAATTATTTTGAAATCCAATGACAAAGGCCACCGCAGTTCCAATCAGCGCCAAAGGCGTCCAGGGTATTTTCAACCAATGTAAATCCAAGAAATAATGGACGGCCACCCAGGCGATGATAATCCCCAAAAACAGGAAAGTCTCAAAGCGAGTCCACCAAGCCATTTCAGAAGCTGTGTAAATTTTCTTTATATGCATGATTAAATTTTTTCAGATAACGATCATATTAGTAACTAATCTAGTGAAACGTCGGGATGCTGAAATAGTTATTTCAACAGGCTTAAACCCCCTTCACTGCAACACAAGAAAGTTTTATTTTTTAGCCAATCAGTAATCAGCCCATTTAATACCTAACCCCTTCGTAGATCCAAGGTATGAGGAAACTCCTGGCTTACCGGAATTGTCTTAATCGAAATATTCTCTTTAATTTCATTGTGCGTCGTTACATAATTATTTTGCTCACCAAATATGACTTCTTGATTGGTAATAATCGATTGCGTCTTCGGACTATGGTTGAATTCCCAAAATCGGGTAATACGACGACTTTCCGCTTCCAGGGTGTTTACCGGGAACGTTTCATAGTTCCGCCCGCCAGGATGCATTACATGATAGGTGCACCCGCCAATGGATCTGTTGTTCCAAGTGTCATAAATATCAAAGACTAAAGGTGTGTTAACTCCAATTGTAGGATGAAGAGCGGAATGAGGAGCCCAAGCTTTATAACGAATCGCGGCAATATATTTGCTTTGGTAGGCGGTTTTAACTAATGGAACTGCGCATGAATTACATAACAGGTGGTATCGTTCATCATTAAAATCTTCAACCATAACTTCTAATCGCTCTATAGAGGAATCTACGTATCTTGCAGTTCCTGAACTGGACATTTCTTCTCCAAGCACAATCCAAGGTTCAATGCCTGCTCTTAGGGTAAGATTAATCCCCTTTATGTTTACCTCACCAATAATCGGAAATCGAAAATCAAGAAATACATCCAACCAATTTTTATTAAATGCAATTCCTTGATGATTCAAATAGTCTACTACCTCATAAATATCTTCTTTGATAAAATGATGCATCATAAACCTATTATGTAAATCCGTTCCCCAATTAATCAGTTTGTTGCGATAAGGACTTTTCCAAAATACTGCGACTAGCGACCGGATCAAAAGTAATTGGATTAAATTCATTTCTTCATGAGGAGGCATTTCAAATCCCCGCAATTCCAAAATACCTAGCCTTCCGGAGGCAGAATCAGGGTTATACAATTTATCGATACAAAATTCTGCACGATGCGTATTACCGGTTAGGTCAGTTAATAGATTTCTAAAAATACGGTCAACCATCCAGTAGGGAGGTTTTTCTAATTTATCCAGTTCTGAGAATGCAATCTCTAATTCATATATAATATCAGGTCGTCCTTCGTCAATGCGAGGAGCCTGGCTGGTTGGACCGATAAAAGTTGATGAAAAAAGGTAGGATAAACTTGGGTGATTTTGCCAAAAATTTAACATTGAACGCAAAAGATCAGGTCTTCGCAAGATCGGACTCTCGGCGGGTGAAGTTCCACCCAAGGTAATATGATTACCTCCACCTGATCCCATATGTCGACCGTCCAGCATAAATTTATTAGTGCCTAATTTATTGATGCGGGCAGCTTTGAAAACGGTATTATAAATTTCTAATAAACCTGCCCAATCTGTTGCAGGATGTACATTGACTTCAATAACACCAGGATCCGGTGCGACGACCAGCTTTGTAACCTCTTTGTGAAACGGAGGTTGATAACCTTCTAGAACAACCGGAATGTTGAGGTCTGAAGCACATTGTTCAATGGAGGTTACTAAATCTAGAAATGGCTGTATTTCTTCAATTGGCGGTATAAATAAGTGTAGATTGCCATTTTCAATGTACGCACATATGGCTGTTTTGAATGTTTTCACTCTGGGAATTGGCTTATACTCAAAGTCATCCTTTCTCCTTTGACTAATTTTATTCAAGAGACTTGTTCGAGTAGGGATTTGAGTTTCATCCAACATAGGATCAACAGGAATCACCATATTTTCTACCTGATCAGCTTCTAAAGGCAGGCGATCCAGTGGAAGTCTCAACCCCATTTGTGAATTTCCTGGGATTAAAAATAATCTTCTACCTTCAAATTCCCACACACAGCTTTCCCAGGCATGATACTGATGATTCCATTTCAGGGGTAAAACATAACCTACAGCATTTTCGATACCGTGCTCTAATATCTTATGTAAGGTTTTCTGTTCGATCCTAGCATCTTCCCGATGTTTTTTCGGATCGAAATCGATTGGAAGATTACGTTTTTCCCATAAATAATAATACTCGTCTTCATAGGCAGGAATAGCATATTCAACCGGAATACCTAGCAAAGAGGCCAAATGATTAATAAAAGGCTGAACATCATCTTGGCTGGTTTGACCGGATTGATTGGGATTTGCCAATAGCTTTTCTGAATGCCATATAGGTTCTCCATCTTTTCTCCAGTACAGTGAATACTGCCATCTGGGCATGGGTTCACCAGGATACCACTTGCCCTGCCCACAATGGATAAGTCCTGCTGGGCCAAATTGCTTTCGTAGCTCTATTGCCAATTGGTAAGCGAGTTGTCTCTTTTCAATACCATCTGCATCATGGTTCCATTGCGCAGATTCCATATCTTCGGTAGATACGAATGTGGGTTCTCCGCCCATGGTTAAACGGACATCCTGCTCTTTAAGCAGTGCATCGACTTGATATCCCAGGTGGATTATGTTTTGAACTTCTTCCTTGGTGAAAGGCTTGGAAACTCGGGGAGCTTCATAGATTCTTTCCACTGTGTTCTTGAAGCTAAATTCTACTTTAGCAGGTTCAGTACCTCCGGTAATCGGGGCAGCACTTGTAGGGTGTGGTGTACATGCCAAGGGAATATGGCCTTCTCCTGCAAATAATCCAGAGGTGGCATCGAGACCAATCCAACCAGCCCCGGGGATAAATACTTCTGTCCAGGCATGCAGATCGGTAAAATCTTCCTTGGGACCAGCGGGGCCATCTACTGCTTTCTCATCCGCTTCCAGCTGGACAAGATAACCGGATACAAATCGGGTGGCCAGCCCCATGTGGCGAAGTAGCTGACAGAACAACCAGGCAAAATCCCGGCAAGATCCCAATTTCTTTTTAAGGGTTACCTCTGCAGATTGTACACCAGGCTCCATGCGGATAGTGTATTTTAATAAGTCGTAAATATGTTGATTAACCGAGACCAGAAAGTCCACGGTTTGTTGGTCCTTATATTGCTGGCATGATTCGAGTAGATCCATCAGTTGGCGATCAGATTCCGTAATTTCCAAATAAGGTAAAAGTTCTTTCTTTAGCTGTTCATCATATTCAAATGGAAATTTTTCTGAGTCTTCCTCCAGAAAGAAATCAAACGGATTGACAGCAACCAAATCCGCGATAACCTCTACATCAACGGAAAATTTTTTTACCTTTTCGGGAAAAACGATGCGAGCCTGATAATTTCCAAAAGGATCTTGCATCCAATTGATAAAGTGGTTCTCAGGTTCAATTTTTAAGGAATAACCTAGAATCTTTGTTCTGGAATGAGGAGCAGGTCTAAGTCGAATAACTTGCGGCCACATCTTGACCCGCCGTTCATAAAGGTAGCTTGTTTTATGGTGTATGGCAACATGAATTCCCATGAAATATTTTTTAATCTAAACAATAAGACTCAATAAATAGAATAGGTATATAATTCTGGCTAGGTTTTAGAGGATCTATCACCCTGGTCAATGCAATCTGTAAGATAATGTATTATTTGTAAAACCTGCAAAATTTCAATTTAGGTTCGAAATATCTTTTTTAATACGAAAAATATAGTAAATTTAAATGGTCTTTCCTTTTTTATCAATAATAAGCTTTACCATTAATTTTTATAATGCACGGACGTTTTCTCACTTAGTGTTGGAACAACCTGCAAGCTGTACATTTATATGTTAGATATTACCAGTAAGTATAAAGAATTAGGGATTTCGGGATTTGACGAAGTTATCCAGGATTTGAAATCTCCTAATTCACATTATAAGGGGTTTTTAGAAATAATTTCCAATCTGGGCATTGAAAAATTTGAAGCACTAAATGAAGCTGCTAAGATTTCATTTTTGAATCAAGGGGTAACTTATGCGCTTTATAATAGCGAGGAAAGCGAAGAAAAAATATTTCCATTTGATTTAATTCCCAGGATTTTGGACCATGATGAATGGGACCAAATAGAACGCGGTGTAATCCAAAGAAACACAGCTCTAAATATGTTTCTCCTTGATGTATACAATGGAGGAAAGATTTTAAAGGATAAGGTAGTTCCGGAAAAGTTAATAATGAGTTCAAAGCATTATTGTAAGTGGATGGAAAACTTTACGCCTAACAAATCCATTTATTGTCATATTGCGGGAACTGATTTAATCAGACATTCTGATGGAGAATTCTATGTGTTGGAAGATAATCTGAGAAGTCCATCTGGAGTGAGTTATGTATTAACGAATCGGGTAGCTATGACACGCGTGATACCCAACGTGTTTACTCATAAGCCAATAGAACCTGTATCGGTATACACCGATCAATTATTACGAGCTATGTGGAACGTGTCTGGTAAACCATTAGGTGATATATTTTGTGCTCTACTCACCCCAGGAGCCTATAACTCAGCTTATTTCGAACACACCTTCCTGGCTCAGAAAGTAGGCATTGAATTAGTGGAAGGGAGAGATCTTTATGTTGAAGATGATAAAGTATTTCTAAAAACCATTGGCGGTAAAATTCAGGTAGATGTGATCTACCGTAGAATAGATGATGATTTTCTGGATCCTGAAGTTTTTAGAAAAGATTCCATGCTGGGAGTGAAAGGTCTAATGAGGGCTTATAAAAAAGGGAATGTAACATTGCTCAATGCGCCTGGAACAGGGATTTCCGATGATAAAGCCGTATGTGCCTATGTACCGGATATGATTAAATATTATTTGGATGAAGAGCCCATCATCAAAAATGTACCCACCTATATCTGTGAACGGCCGGAGGATTTTAATTATGTAATGGAACACTTGGAATCCCTAGTTGTAAAGCCAGTGGATCTTTCTGGGGGCTATGGTGTATGTATTTGTGATCAAATGTCCAAAGCAGAAATTGCTGAACTAAAAGAAAAATTAAAAGCAGATCCAAGAAATTATATTGCACAACCGAAAATGCATCTCAGTACCCATACAACTTTTATCGAAGAAGAGAAATCATTTGAACCCAGGCATATTGATCTCAGAACATTTACCATATTGGGAGGAGAAACACCTTTTGTATTAAAGGGAGGATTAACCCGAACAGCCTTAGTCAAAGGAAGTCTGATTGTTAACTCATCCCAAGGAGGCGGTTCTAAAGATACCTGGATTATTAAATAATAATTATGTTAGCAAGAGTTGCGGAAAGTCTATATTGGTTTGGTAGGAATTTAGAAAGAGCGGAACACTGCACCCGCTTTTTAAAAGTACAATATTATTCTACCCTGGATGCTCCAATGCTTCAAAATCGTGATTTTACGCTTCGATCAATCTTATTCATGTCCGGTTCCGATTTTGATACCGAGTTTGTCCCTACGGAGCTCGAAGTTTTGAGAAAAGTGATCTTCGATTACAATAATGCCAGTAGTATTTTTAGTATTATTCGCAATGGCCGTGAAAATGCTCGTAGTATCCGAAATGCGATCAGCTCTGAGCTTTGGGAAGCAATCAATAAATGGTATTTATTCTCAAAAAACTATAAGGTCCATCAATTTGATGCAGGCAAAATTCATGAGTTTTCCGATATAATGTTTTCGCATATTGCCATGATTAAATCCAATGTTTCCAATTCCATGCTGCATAATGACGTGTGGCATTTTCTGAATCTAGGTAAATTTATTGAATGCACCTTACAAGTTATCAGAATTATGAGGAGTAAGATCTCAGATTGGTCCATTTTGAGTGATAATGGAGTCAATAAAGCCCTAATGACCTACCAATGGACAATCATGTTGAAGTCCTTAGAAGCTTTTGATGCCCATAACAATTATAATAAAGGACACCGGTCTCAGGGATCCATTTTTGAATTTACTGTAGGAAATGCTGTTTTTCCAAGGTCAATAAATTCAACGTTGAGTAAAATTGCTTTCCACCTGGAAAGGGTAAGTCTTCGCCCTGAAGAATATCCCGAAGTAGCCCGGAATTTAGAGATGATTATTGATGATAATGAAGAATTCAAGGATTATAAGGACGAAGAAAAGGTGGTTGAGTATCTGGAAAATGCCAATATAAGTATGTCCAATTTGCATAATCAAATATCTAATATGTATTTTAATTGATTAAGTTTGCAGCATAAATCAATAGGTAATGACTTACTGTTTGGGAATACGAGTAAAAACCGGGCTGGTGGCCCTCGCGGATACCAGAATAACTTCCGGTAACGAAACGACCACTGCAAAGAAGATTTCTATGCATACCTATGAACATGGCACTATTTTCTTAATGACTTCCGGGTTGCGATCTATTCGAGATAAAGCGGTCACCTATTTTGAAGAAATATTGGAAGAGTTTGGTCATACCTATAATAAAATGTACAATGTGGTCAATTCTTTTGGTGCTCAGCTGCGCAGAGTAGCGGAAGAAGATAAGGCCTCGTTAACAGCTTCCGGTTTGAGCTTTAATCTCTATACCATTGTAGGCGGAAAACTCGATCAGGACAAAGAGCCTAAATTATATCTGTTGTATCCCGAAGGAAATTGGATTGAAATTGGGACAGCTTCTCCTTTTACAATTATTGGTAATTCAGGATATGGTAAACCAATTCTAAATAGAACTTTAAATTACGATTCCAGCCTTCGGTTTGCATTAAAAACAGGGTTTCTTTCTTTTGATTCTACCCGGGTCAGCACCAATGATGTAGGATATCCTATCGATGTAGTCATCTACAATAATGAAACCGGAGCCATCACTGAAAAGCGATATGAAGAAGATGAACTGAAGCATATCTCAGATGTCTGGGGTCGAAGATTGAGTGACGTTATCAGGGAAATACCTGAAGAGTGGATAGATGAGTTAAATGAACTACAAAAAAGTTCCGGTAATCCAAAACCAATTATTTCTGCCCAGCAATAGGTTTGTTTGATTAGACCCTATATTGGATGGGTGATGAGGCCCAATTTACATACCCAGAATGATCGATCTAACTCTTAATTCTAAGTCAAGTCCGTTTGTAATGCTTTCTCCTGGGCCTTGAATCGATACTGCTCAACACTCATGTGCTGACATGATTCGTCAGTAGGATTTAAGCTCGGTCTGGTAGACCGCTTGAATCCTTATTTATTGTA
This sequence comes from Lewinellaceae bacterium, assembly GCA_024639065.1. Taxonomy (GTDB): domain Bacteria; phylum Bacteroidota; class Bacteroidia; order Chitinophagales; family Saprospiraceae; genus JAHEJC01. Next base: position 8,447 of record JAHEJC010000203.1, read on the forward strand.
TTCAGCTATTTTATTTTCCAGCAGCTATTTCAATCGAATTTTGAACCCATTCCTTAAATTTATCTCTAACCTCAATAATCTCAATAGGAGTCTAATAAAACTTCAATTTTCGGGAATTATCCTTACCGTGTGTGTATTGACTCATTCCAACGCTTTCGAAGTCAGATATGTTACTATTGTCAACTTTCAGCCAAACTTTGTCATGATTTATTTTACCAAAAGTTGAACCTTGATATAAAAGTGCTAATCCACCAAAACATAAGTTTTTTTTAAACTCGCCTATGCCTTGTATTAAGCTACAGCGCTTTGCAACGCATGGACCAGGATTGCATATGCTTTAAAATGTGTTAACCTATTTCAGCTATTTTACTAATTTCAATTTCTCCATTCAAATATGGCCGGAATAACCGCCAAATTCAAAAAAGTAGAACTTATCAAACCACCCAAGATTACAATCGCCATCGGACTTTGAATTTCATTACCTGCTTCTCCTCCTGCTAATGCTAATGGAACAAGGGCTAATCCTGTCGTCAGCGCAGTCATCAAAATTGGATTTAGACGATCAAGTGAACCTTCAATAATTGTTTCCCTAAGACTAAGCCCTTCTTCTTGAAGCACCTGATAACGGCTAACTAATAAAATACCATTACGAGCTGCGATTCCAAACAAACTAATAAATCCAATAGTGGAAGCAATAGAAATAATACCTGTCGTAAAGTAAACGATGAATACTCCACCAATTAATGCCAATGGTAAATTCATCAAAACAATTCCTGCTAATTTGAGGTCATTAAACTCCATATACAGCAAAAGAAATATCAATAATATTGCACCAATTGAGGTAAGCAATAACATTCGGGTAGCTCGTTCTTCGCTCTCAAATTGACCGCCATATTCTACCCGATAGCCTTCTGGTAAAGTAATGATCTCGTCAACGCTTGTCCGAATATCATTTACAACACTTCGCAAATCTCGTTCTGCAACGTTGGCAGAAACAACAATCTTACGTTGTACGTTTTCCCGACTGACAGAGTTGGGATTTCCCGTTACATCAACGGTGGCGACATAATGCAAAGGGATTTTTTGACCATCGTGTGCATCTATCAAACTGTTTCTAATAGCTTCTGCTGTATTTCTGTTTTGTTCATTGTATCGTACAACCAAATCAAAACTCCGCTGTCCTTCAAATACTTGTCCTACTCGTTCTCCTGCAAAAGCCACATCAATATAATCCATAAAATCACCTAATCGAATACCATACTTAGCCAACATAATTCGATTGGGAAGAATACGGATTTGAGGGACTTCTATTTGTTGTTCTACGTTCAAATCTACCAAACCAGGAATACTTTCTATTTGTCGCTTAATTTGGTTTCCAGTAGAAAATAATTTATTTAAATCTGCTCCAAAAATCTTGATAGCAATGTTTGCCCTTGTACCTGAAAGCATATGGTCGATACGGTGTGCAATGGGTTGTCCAATAGTAATGTTTGCCCCATGAACAACGGACAACTTGGTTCGCACTTCTTCCAAAAATGCTTCTTCACTTCGTTCTCCTAAAGTAAAAGGAACGTCTATTTCAGAAGCATTTACGCCTTGTGCATGTTCATCCATTTCTGCTCTACCTGTTCGTCGGGAAGTGATAGCGACTTCTGGCATTTCCAACATAAATTCTTCGACCAAAGCACCTGTTTTATTCGATTCTTCCAACGATGTTCCTGGGGGAGTTACCACGCTGATAACCAATGAACCTTCATTGAATTCTGGCAAGAAACTACGCCCTAAATTTGTCAGTAAAAAAATAGAAACGGCAAATAAAATAACCGCCGACAAAATGACTAAGCGAGGTATTTTTAAAACCAACTCCAATGTTTTTCGGTAAGTAGATGCGACCATTCTTTCTACCCAACTTCCTTTTGCTTGACGTTGTAAGCGTTGCTCATTCGTCAATAAATAGCTACTTAAAACAGGGGTTAAAGTAACGGCTACAAATAAAGAGGTGAAAATGGCTACAATGAAAGAAACGCCCAATGGTTGTAATAACCTACCTTCCATTCCGCTTAGAAAAAACAAAGGAATAAAAGCCGTAATGATAATGAGTGTTGCAATCAAAATTGAATTTCTGATTTCACTCGATGCGTCAAAAATTATTTTTAAAGCAGCCTGTCGTTCTGCAATAGGTTTACCGATATTTTCCCTTAGCCGTTTAAAAATGTTTTCTACATCAATAATGGCATCATCAACCAAAGCTCCAATTGCAATCGCCATTCCTCCTAAACTCATCGTATTAATGGTGTAGCCAAAGACCTTCAAAACAATAATTGTCACCAAAAGAGAAACGGGAATGGCTATCAATGAAATGGCTGTTGTTCGCCAATTAAGTAAGAAAAGAAAAAGGACAATACTAACAAACAATGCTCCTTCAAGCAGCGTCTTTTGGAGGTTATCAATAGAAGCCTGAATAAAATTGGACTGTCTGAAAATATGAGTATTCA
>JAHEJC010000584.1 GCA_024639065.1 Lewinellaceae bacterium
GTTTGCCGATGCGCTGTAAGCCTTTTTCAATCATGCGTGCCATCGGTGAGTCGGTGTTATGGCATAAAGCTTTAGCACCTTCAATATTACCCGATTGAACACTAGCCCGGATATTATTCATGAAGTTCTGATCAATTCTTGCGGCCTTCTTAATCGTTAAATAACGTTCTATAAAAATATAGACACCCAGAAATAATAACACAAATAGAATCAGGATAATCGCGACTCCTAGTGGACCACTCTCCAAAATGATATCGAGTGCACTCTGATAGCCTACCGCATCACTTAAAGCTTCATCTTGAAATAAAAAAAGCATACATTATATGTTTTGATCGTTAAAAAAATCAAATGTTAAAACGAATCCGTATTTTTGTACAGTATATGAACGTGTAAAAATAGTGAGAATTTAGCAAATATTAAAAATAAATGTAATTTGTTATGCTATCTTTCTCAATTAGTTTGGTCCATAAATAAACATTATTACCGTCACGTTATTGTTTTCTTAAATCAATTAATTTTGAAATATATACTTAGGATATGAGAAGAATTACGAAAGTAGCCGTTTTGGGTTCAGGTGTAATGGGCTCTACCATAGCTTGTCATTTTGCGAATATTGGATTAGAAGTAGTCATGCTCGATATTGTACCATTCGATCTTACGGAGGATCAAAAGAATGATCCCCAGTGGAGAAATAGTCTGGTTAATACCGCTTTAAAAAATGCCATAAAAAGTAGACCTGCTCCGCTTTATGATGCCGCCTTTGCATCCAGAATAACCACCGGTAACTTTGATGATGATATCCAGCAAATTAAAGATTGTGATTGGATTATTGAAGTTGTTGTAGAACGGCTCGACATTAAAAAACAAGTATTTGAAAACGTAGAAAAACACCGTACACCCGGGACCTTGATCAGTTCCAATACCTCAGGTATTCCTATCCATATGATGCTGGACGGAAGATCGGACGATTTCAAGGCTCATTTTCTAGGGACGCATTTTTTTAATCCTCCCCGGTATTTGGAACTATTAGAAATCATCCCTACGCAGCACACGTCAAAGGAAGTGATCGACTTCTTTATGGATTATGGGGATGTTTATTTAGGTAAACAAACCGTATTGTGTAAAGATACTCCAGCGTTTATTGCTAACCGGGTTGGGGTATTTGCGATGGCAAAAATCTATCAGCTCACCACTGAGCTGGGATTGACGATTGAAGAAGTGGATGCACTTACCGGACCCGCACTAGCAAGGCCCAAAACCGGTACCTATCGCCTTAGTGATTTAGTTGGGTTGGATACCTCGGCTAAGGTCATAAAAGGTATTCAAGATAATTGTCCGGATGATGCACAAATGCAAGCAATGGAATCGTCCAAGTTTATGGATTTCCTACTTGAAAATAAATTCCTGGGAAATAAATCAGGAAAAGGTTTTTACGAACGGACCAGAGAGAAGGATGAAAAAGGGCGCACTATCATCAATGCCTTGGACCTGAATACCTTAGAATACAAACCCTCCACTAGACCGAACCTTCCTAGCCTGACCGCTGCCAAACAAGCAGACGCCCCAGCCAGAAAAGTCAAGATCCTTTTTAAAGCAGAAGATAAAGGGGGTGAATTAGTTCGAAAATCCTTATTGAGTCTTTTTGCCTATGTTTCTAATCGAGTGCCGGAAATCACTCAACATTTGTTTAATATTGATAAAGCCGTTAAAGCTGGTTTCGCCTGGGATTTTGGTCCTTTTGAGTATTGGGATTTATTAGGTGTTGAAGCTTGTATCGAACTGGCTGAAGCTCAAGGTGAACAAATAAGTAGTTGGGTGAAAGATATGGTCGCTGGAGGATTTAATTCATTTTATACGAATGAAGGTGGGGTTACCAAATATTATGATATTGAAAATAAGTCTTATCAGATAGTTCCCGGGATGGAAGATCGGATCATTCTTAAGAACATTCCTAAAGAACCGGTCTATAAAAACGATGAGGTCATATTACACGATATTGGAGATGGGGTATTATGCCTGGAATTTACCAGTAAGATGAATGCTATCGGAGAAGGCATATTGAGAGGAATTCAAGAAAGCATTCAGATTGCGGAGGACGGGGACTGGAAAGGAATAGTCATTGGAAACAATGATAAGAATTTTTCGGTGGGTGCCAATTTAATGCTTATTGGTATGATGGCCTTTCAGCAGGAATATGATCAACTGAATATGGCCGTTAAGTTGTTCCAGGATACAACCATGCGTTGCCGGTACTCCAGTATTCCTGTGGTGGCGGCTACCCAGGGTTATGTGTTTGGTGGTGGCTGCGAAACCATCATGCATTGCGACCGGGCTGTCTGTGCAGCTGAATCGTATATAGGATTGGTTGAAGTAGGTGTCGGGTTAATACCTGGTGGAGGGGGTACTAAAGAATTTGCGGTCAGAGCATCGGATGCCTTTTTCGAAGGAGATGTTCAAATGCCGACCTTAATCGAAAAGTTTAAAGCGATTGCGCTGGCTAATGTAGCCACATCAGCTTATGAAGGATTTAATAATGGTACCCTGCTTCCCGAAAAAGACCGGGTAGTGGTCAACAAGTATCGAGTTATTGCGGAAGCAAAAAAAGAAGTGTTGCAAATGGCGGATCATTATGTTCAACCAGTTCCTCGGAAGGATATTACAGTGCTCGGCCGCAGTGGTATGGCTACCTTAATGGTCGCAGCTAATGGTTTGTGGCGTGGAGGTTATGCCAGTGAACATGATATTTTAATTGCCAATAAATTAGCCTATGCCCTTTGTGGTGGCGATTTGACCGGACCCCAAACAGTTAGTGAGCAATATTTGTTAGATGTAGAGCGGGAAGCTTTTTTAAGCCTTACAGGAGAAGCCAAAACGTTGGCTCGTATTCAGCATATGCTGGAGAAGAATAAACCTTTGAGAAATTAG
>JAHEJC010000204.1:0-5522 GCA_024639065.1 Lewinellaceae bacterium
TAGTACTACGACGATTCCACCGAAACCAAAAGACAAAATAAAATTTACCTACACAGGGTTTGCGCCCACTTTTGATCAAATTAATCGCGATGAATTTGCAGTGCTTCGAGAAGCAAACCAACCTTATTTTCCATTACTCCGGGATCAAAAAATTTTACCGCTTATTTATAATCGCGAAGAAGTTATGCTCGCCAAACAATGGGTAGGCGGTCAATCTTTTTTATCCCAGGAAGCTACTGAATCCAATTTTAAAGCATTTGCTTCAAGTACTAATATTTTACATCTGGCCACCCATGCTTTTGTAAGTAATACGGATCACACCAAAAGTCATCTGGTATTTTATCAAAGCGATTCCAGTGAGGCGGAAGACGGTTATCTGTATAACCCTGAGATACAGGAATTGGATTTGTGCTGCGATCTTACCATTTTAAGCGCTTGTAATTCCGGTAACGGAATATGGTCGGAAGGAGAAGGGGTCATGAGCCTGGCCAATGCCTTTAGGTATGCGGGCAGCCAGAATCAGTTAATCAGTTTGAAGAACATCAATGATGAAAGCACTAAACTGATCATCAATAAGTTTTTAGCAGAGTTAGCTGAAGGGAAGGGTAAATCTGAGGCCTTAGGCATGGCGAAAAGAAATTATATCTCTACCATCCAGGATGATAAACTCACCCATCCCCAATACTGGGCAAATTTAGTAATGATCGGGGATGATCATCCAATTTTATTATCTGGGCTCTAGATATCAATTTAAATTCTGGATTAATATGGTAACCTTTTGAAAAGAAATGGTATACATTCTTGAATGTATTATAAATCCATTCAACATGAAAAGATACGCCTCTTTTATAAAAAAAGCCCTCAAAACAACAAGACTATCAATCTTGATTTCTTTAACAAATAAGATTTTATTTTTCATAATTATCTTTTTCATTTCCTCCACCTATACTCAAGAATCAGTCTCTGGTTCATTTATATCTACTAGCCTTGATGGAGAGTCGGTGCCATTAATTATCAGGCTGCCTAAAGGCTATAATGAGTATGACGCTGATCAAAAATACCGGCTCTTTATATTTTTACATGGTTCTGGATTTGATTCAGGGGGAATTTTACATCGTTCATTTAAGGCTGCAATAGATGAACTAATTAATAAAGAGGAAATAGAACCTTTTGTGGCTGTTTTCCCCAACTTGTTCACGAATAAGGTCCCGGATTATCAAAATGTGCATATGTACATAAACTCCCAGTATTATGGGAACTTTGAAGATGTGATCACCAAAGATCTTCTTGAATGGTTAAGCTCAGAGAGCACTTTTAATTTAAAGAACAAAGTATTACTTACCCGCAAAACTATGGCATTGTGTGGTTTTTCTATGGGTGGAATAGGTTCCACGGGTATAGGATTGCGAAACCCACAATTGTTTGGAGCAATCGGTTCATTCAGTGGTGTTCCATCCTGGGATCTCAGGTGGCTTGATGAACGATATGGTAACTGGATATTGAATAATGAGGCTCAAAAAACTGGAGATACTTACACTTATTCCATCAACTCAGGCGTTACACAGGAGCTCTATGGAGTCTCGGCAGCATTTAATGATCTAAAGGGGGGGATGGTTCAATTTATTATGACCCCACAGGGAGGTTTTGATCAAACAATCCATAATGTATGGAAACAAAGACAGGATTCACGAACCTTGATCAAAAATGGTGCAATTTACACCGGTGTACCTGGACCATATATTTATATATACAGTGGAGAAATGGACTGGTATTTTGAAAGCAGTGAAATATTCGCAACCAGGGAATGGCCAGGGCTAAAAGTAGATGATGAATACCTGAAATTCGAGGTAGACCCGGAAGCCGGACATGAATTTTCTAAGGCGATAGCAAAAAGTGGACTCAAATGGATGAGTGAAAAATTAGGCGAAATAACAACGCATTCGAAATTATTGCTAAATGAGCAGGATATTATGATCTATCCAAATAGAGTGGGTAGAGGGCAGCCAGTAAATATCTCCATCAAAATAAATGCAAATGATAGGATAAAATTAAGAGTAGCAAATATACAGGGGATTGTTCAATCTGAACCCATCAACTATTTGCAAATTAATGGAGCAAACATTCTACAAATTAAATCTCCGGATATACCAGGAGTTCATTTTTTTCAGCTTAGCTCAGATAGAGGAAATGTGGTAAAGAAGGTTTTGGTTCAATGATATATTGCAATATGAGTTTTTAAATATTTGGTGACCCAATCTCAATTGAATAGAATAATCCTATTTTAGACCGTACACCGGTAAACAAGCCACCGCTAGCCGTTTAAAAAGTATTGCCTCATTTATTAACCTGCAGAATAAAGGTTGTGTCACTCTGTTCCTCGAGACAACAGAAAACACTTTCCTTAATTAAAATTAGCAAATTCACCACACACCTTTTGTGTCTTTACGCGAAACCCCTTTTTAGAAATTTAAAACAATTTATTGCCAGGGATGATAAACTCACCCATCCCCAATAATGGGCTAATCTGGTGTTGATCGGGGATGATCATCCGATATTATTTTTTGAGCAATAATTTCCTAATATAGGAGGTAATCAATGGGGTAACCTTTGCACCATAGCTGGTATTCATAATATAACAAATCTATCAAATAGCCATATTATGAAAAAGTACTCCTCGATTATTTTTCTGGTAATTTGCATCCACTTTTCGTCTATCGGTCAACAGCTAGTAAATTTCAACTTTCAAGCCCCTAGCCTGGATAGTCAATGGATAACCAATCAGGTGTATATTCCTGTTGGTTACGATCAAAATTCCGATCATCAATACCCCATTTTGATTTATTTACACGCTCGCGATGGTTCAGGTTGGGCACCTTCAGCAACTGCTGCCTTGATGCAGATTGCTGCAAAAGATTTATTTGCGGAGGGTCAGGTAGATCCGATCATTATGATATTCCCTTGGGTAGAATTAAATGCACCGGACACCGAAGTCAAAGGACATTTATGGGCTGACTCTGAATATTTTGGACCGATTTCAAATGTCATTACCCAAGACCTTTTTGCATGGTTGTACAGTGAGGATAAAATGAATTTGAAGAATAAGGTCGCAAATCATAAAGATCAAATTGCCATTGGTGGTTTTGATATGGGTGCCGATGGAGCGCTAAGAATACTATTTAATCATCCGGATCAATTCATGGGAGTGCTGGCAAATTTCCCTAATATTCCAATCATTGAATCTCCCATCATTGCCAATGTCTTAATCCCCAACGCTGTTCAGGAAACCGGCCAAAATGGTCCACCTTATAATTTCAGCCTGGGATCTGGATTCACAATCCATTATATTTATTCTTTGTCCGCAGCCTGGGCACCCCTTAAAAACCGCAACATTCAATTCCTCCTCAATACGGATAGTTCCATAAAAGGAGACGTACTGCAGTTCATGGCAGATACAGCGGATTGCCTGACCATAATAAACAAAAATAAACTATACACGGAAGGAAATCATTCACCTTGCATATTCCTCGAAAGTAATGACGGTCCCTTTACTGAATTTAGTGATGTTTTTATGAGCAGGTTAGCAAAAATCGCATCACCGGATCGTATTCATCATAAAATGGATTCGGACTATACATTTGATTCGGTAAAAGTAGGGCTTGAGTGGATCATTGAAAAGATGAGTGTGACTACCTCGGTCCAGTCACAATCAGAGGATGAAACCTCTTATCAAGTTTATCCCAATCCAGCTACTGATATGGTAAATATTCAATGGGAATCTTCGGACAATCATAAAGTCAAGTGTGAAATGCTGGACTTAACGGGCAAATCAATTTCCACCCAACATCAAAAAGTAAACCGCGGTTCTAACCATTTGATACTGGATTTCAGAGAAAACCTGACTGAAGGCATTTATTTGCTCAACATAACAGGAGAAAAAGGGAGCTTGCATACTCAGAAAATAATCATCAATCAATAATAAGTGCATATGTCTTGTTGATTATTATTACTGGTTGATTCTTTTAAACTCATCATCTAAAAAAACTCATGAAGGACGCCGTCTGTAAATAGAACCTGGATTGATACTAATTAAAGCGCCTTTAAGCCAACTCGAGAAATTGAAAATTGATCTTCTAATTAAAAAGCAAGCGCTATATGCGTATTTTTATGTATTTTAGCATAAAAATACGCATATGCGCACTACGTTAGATATACCTTTAGATTTGATCCTAGAGGCCATGCGGATAACCAATGCTAAAACCAAAAGTGAAGCAATTAGAACCGCGCTTGAATTACTTATCCTCCAGGAGAAACGTAAAAAATTAATTACTTTCAAGGGCAAGGTTGATCTAAACATTAATCTTGACAGATTAAGAAAAAGAAAATGAATTGGTCTGGGAGCATCCTAGTAGATAGTTCGATATGGATTAATTATTTTAAGTTGGGCAAACATGCTGTTCTCTCAAAATTAATCCTGGAAAACCTTATTTGTACAAATGAATTGATATTAACCGAGTTAATTCCATTTGCTCTCCACCAAGAAAAATACGCTCTGGCAGATGGCTTACTGGCCATAAATAAGATTCCTTTAAATATTGACTGGGAGGGAATCAGAAAACTCCAACAATTGCATCTTAGCCATGGCATCAATAGAGTTGGGATTCCGGACCTAATTATTGCTCAGCAAGCCTTGGAATATGGTTTACAACTGTGGTCTTTGGACAAACATTTTGCACATATGTCCAAAATTGTACATCTCGATTTGTTTTACACTTAAATAGCTGACATCCTAAACTTGATTTTCAATTTAATTCAAACGCCTCAGCTTCGTGCCGCAAAAACAACACCCAGGAAGGACGACGTTTCACTTTGCCAGGAAGGACGCCGTTGCACTTTGCCTTCCTGGCAAGCCATAACTAGTTAGGTCAGGAGGTAGGTTGTTTCAATAGGAAGGACGCGTTGTTCTTGCCTTCCAGGCACGCCAGAAACTAGTTAGACCAGGAGGTAGGTTGTTTCAAAAATACAATTCTCCTCCTCAAGCATCTTCGATAGCAAATAAAAATGTTTCAGCGTAGATTCTCCAAAGAGTCTCTCAACATTTGTCTTAACGTTCGCTTGCCTGAACTGGTTTTAAAATAGGATTCACGTCGCAATGCATCTTTTTTATTTAGATGCGCTTCATAGTATATGAGGTCAAAGGGAGTTCGACTTTTCGTGCTTATATTCTTATTTTTATTGTGTTGAGTAAGTCTTTTAAAAACATCTTCAGAAAATCCGATGTAGAACTTCTTGTCCTTTTGACTTAAAAGAACATACGTGTAATAAAATATCATGAGTATATATTTCTGCTTTTAGCCGAAAAAAAACTTAAGGTAGACTATTGTAATAAAATTTCATGATGATGGATTAGCGTGCTATGAAGGCAAAGTGAAAAAAAGGACGAAGTTCTTTTTTGAACGACGTCCTTCATAGCGCCTCTTCAAGGACTTGAACCTTGGACCTACGGATTAACAGTCCGCCGCTCT
>JAHEJC010000204.1:5622-10879 GCA_024639065.1 Lewinellaceae bacterium
GATTAGCGTGCTATGAAGGCAAAGTGAAAAAAAGGACGAAGTTCTTTTTTGAACGACGTCCTTCATAGCGCCTCTTCAAGGACTTGAACCTTGGACCTACGGATTAACAGTCCGCCGCTCTAACCAGCTGAGCTAAAGAGGCTTTTGCATTCTGAAACTGTCTAGAGTGAATGCAAGGATGTTTTCGTTGAAGTTTGTTCTGCAATTCCCTTATTATTCTCTCGATAATAAGGTGCATTTGGATTGCTTTCTTCTCCTCTACTTTTAGAGCTAACACCAAAAGTAGTACTTTAATTCGAATATATCCAAATCAAAAAGCGAATAATAATTGTCTCGCACTCATTCACTTTTACATAGAGTTAAATATTATGATTAATTATAATATATATAATATTTGAAATCTTGTTTATCTGACTTAATCAATTATGTATAATTCCCACAAAATCCATCGTATATATGGGAATTAAACTTTATGGACAAATTTGTTTATACATTCCGGGTTTTAATAAATTGATTTTGATAGTATCTTAGCATTTGAGCGATTTTTATCTCTATGAAAGATTATTCAAGCGTTTCGAGAAGAAAGTTTTTGAAATTACAATCCAAATTTGTTTTTGGAGCAGGATTGGCAGGAAGTATGGGATGGCCTCGCTGGAGTCTTTCAACCAGCGATCTTGCCGGAAAGCATCCTGGACTGGTTGTTTTAAATGATCGACCGATCAATGCGGAGACGCCTCCTCATTTATTAGATGATTTGCTTACTCCTGCGGATAAATTTTTCGTCCGCAATAATGGACTTGTTCCACAAATCTCCGGTTCAATGATCGATCAATGGACCCTCACCATAGAAGGTGAAGCTGCTACTACCAAAAAAGTAATTTCACTAAATGAACTTAAAACGAAGTTCACCCAATACACCTACCAACTCACCCTGGAATGCGGTGGCAATGGAAGGGCTGAGTTTAGTCCCCCGGCCAAAGGCAATCAATGGACTACTGGCGCCGTAGGTTGCGGTAACTGGACGGGCGTGCGTTTACGGGACTTACTGAATTATGCCGGCATAAAAGATAATGCCCAATACATAGGATATTATGGAAGAGATATTCATCTCAGTCAGGATCCAAATAAAGTAGTCATTTCCCGAGGCGTACCTATAAGTAAAGCTATGGAAGATGAAAGTCTAATTGCCTGGGCACTGAATGGTGAGGATCTTCCTCTATTAAATGGATATCCATTGCGACTGGTCTTTGGAGGTTGGCCAGCTTCATGCTCGGGAAAATGGTTGAACAAAATCGTGATCAGAGATCAAGTTCATGATGGACCAAAAATGACCGGTCAGTCCTACCGGGTTCCTTGTAAACCGGTTGCGCCCGGAGCGGAAGTGGCTGATGAAGATATGTGTATCATTGAAAGCATGCCGGTCAAGTCGCTAATTACTTATCCCAAAACAGGAGCCATTATCAAAAAGGATGCTAAGGTCACCATCCGCGGTCATGCCTGGGCAGGAGACCGTCAGGTTAAAGAAATGTACTACTCCATTGACTTTGGTATGACTTGGTTACCCTGCCAATTAGATCCTCCAGCTAACCGACTAGCCTGGCAACATTTTCAAGCTACCATACCTTTTCCCAATTATGGTTATTACGAAGTGTGGGCACGCGCTGTTGATGATCAGGGCAGGTCACAACCGATGTTATTACCAGGGTGGAACCCTCGAGGCTATCTCAATAATGCTTGTCACCGTATTGCAATAAAAGTTCAATAATAGTATGCCCTCGAAGCCACCAAAGCAAGATAATCAGCAAGAGCCCATTTCACTGCGTGGCTTCAATCAACTATTAACTTCATTTATCCTGGTTATCGTGGCGGTCTGTCTAATTTTCTTGGTAATACTTTGGTTAGACCGATATGATACCCCACAGCAAAACAATCTGCCCACTGAAAAAGAAGATCAAAACAGCCAACTGTCAAATAGTGCCAGCACCAATGATGTTGTGGAAAATGGGATTCATGTACCAACTGGGCTTAAAGTGGGCGAAGGATATGAAATCGTTCAAGCGGCCTGTTTAACTTGTCATTCGGCCAAATTAATCACTCAAAATCGAGCTACTCGAGAAGGATGGCATGAAATGATTTTATGGATGCAAGCCACCCAGGGTCTTGGTAATTTAGGTAATATGGAACCCATTATATTGGATTACTTGGCCACCAACTATGCGCCCGATGAAAGTTCCAGAAGACCCGTATTAAATCCGGATCAGATTGAGTGGTATATACTCAACACCGATTAGAAAGCTGAACAATATGACTTTATTTTGACGACATCAAACCAACATCTATCCCGTAAACTAGGTCTTGTAGGTCTTTCTGCAACCGGCATTTGTTCTATGCTCGGTGCCTCGATTTACATTGTCCCCTTTATGATCCATCGGAATGTGCCAGGGATAGGTCCTTATGTACTTCCTGCGTTTATGCTGGCGGCCATTCCAGCTATATTAGCAGCGATCGCCTATGCTATTCTAGGGTCTGCTATGCCCAGAGCGGGAGGTAGTTATATTTACGCCAGCAGAGGCCTCCATCCATATCTTGGATTCATTGCCAGTTTCGCTCAATGGTTCGGGCTTTCAATTGCCATAGGGGTGATAGCTTATGTGATTGTCCCTTTTATTCGAGACATTTTTGTTGCTTTAGAAATGGAAACCATCAGCCAGTGGTTGGAAACGGGTTGGATAAGGGTGATGATTGCGTTGTCATTGCTGTGGTTCTTTATATTGGTCAATTTGCGCGGTTTAAATTTTTATCAGCGGATCTTGATCCCCATGATGGTCGTTATGTTTGGATTAGGTGTTTTGGTGATTTTTATTGGATTTAATAATAATCATCAATTATTCTATGAGCAAACAGGCGTAATAGAATCCACTAATATAATTCAGGCTACTGTTCCATTTAATCTCACTACCTTTCTTTCGGCATCGGCCATTCTGATCTCCAGTTTTATAGGATTTGATTCTATAGCACAAGCTGGAGGAGAAGTAAAAAATCCTACTAAATTAATCCCTCGAGCATTACTTATCACCTTATTAGCGGTGGGCAGTTTCTATTTTTTCTTTACCGCAGCTGTTTATCATACGGTTCCCTGGCAATACGTGGCACAAGAATCGATCGATAAAGACCTGACTGCTCCTGGGTTGTTAAACGGTATGGCATCACCCATGTGGATCATCTTAATCATTATGGGTGCAGCCATTGCGTTAATCAATGATTTACCTGCGATGTTATTATCCGTCTCGCGGCTTATTTTTGCCTGGGCTAACGATGGTATTTTTCCAAAAATATTAAAACAAATTCATCCACAGAGTCATATTCCACAACATGCTTTAATTGCCAGTGGAGCTATGGCCAGTCTGGGCATCTTAGGGAGTCATTTTGCAGGCGACTTTTTCTTAGGTGTAGATATCATGGTGACCAGCATGTTAGTGAATTTTATCCTGATGTGTACAACCGTCTTATACCTGCCTAAGAAAAATAAGCAGATTGCTGAACAGGTCCAGGTTTTCCGCAAACGATCCATTCAAGTTATCCTCTGCGCTCTTGGAGTTGTTCTATTAACTATTTATTTAGTGATCCACATTCGAAAAGACCTGACCACAACTTTATCCGAATGGTATTTTCACTCAACACCTATTTGGGTTATTGTCATGTGCATTGGATCGGCCATCTATTTTTGGAATATTCGCAAACTCAAAAATTCCAATACAGATGTAAAAACAATCTTTTCATCATTACCTAGCGACTGATATGGATAAGACAATACAGCCAATAAATGGATTAAAAATTAGCAGGATCATAACAGGCCTGTGGCAATTAGCTGACATGGAGCGGGATGGAAAACATCTTGACACTGATAGAATGACTGAATCCATTCAACAATATGTGGATGCAGGATTAACTACTTTTGACATGGCTGATCACTATGGTTCATCTGAATTGATCATGGGCAGCTTTCACACTTCCACCCAACAATCTGATCAGGTTCAATTACTTACCAAATGGGTTCCCAAACCGGGTAAATCTTCCAAAGAAACCGTTTATGAAGCGGTTCGACGCGCTTTGGTTCGATTAAAGTTATCCAGCCTGCCATTGCTTCAATATCACGCCTGGAACTATGCGGATCCTGTTTGGCTCGACCATTTATTTTGGTTAAATGAAATTAAAGAGGAAGGACTTATTCATCACCTTGGATTGACCAATGTTGATGCCACACATTTAAAGTTGGTATTGGATTCAGGAATACTTATTTCCACCAATCAAATCTCTTATTCTTTGTTGGATCAGCGAGCTGCCGGGCAGATGACGACGATTTGCGAAAAATATGGCGTTAAATTACTTGCTTTTGGTACCCTCGCTGGAGGTTTTCTTACAGAGAAATGGATGGATCAGCCTGAGCCAACCAAAGCTCACTTGTTGACCTGGTCCCAAATGAAATACAAGCGTTACATTGACGTCGTTGGCGGCTGGCAAATTTTCCAAGCTGTTCTTAAAGGCCTAAATGTTATTGCTCAAAAGCTCCATTGCAGCCTATCCAATCTGGCTACTGCCTATATGCTGCATCAACCATCCGTGAGCGCGATCATCATTGGCGCCAGGCTCGGTATATCGGATCATATTCAATCTAATCTAACTACCCTGGATCTCGAAATTCCTCAACAATATTTAAAGGAAATAAACTCACTACTTGATTTATTTGACCTGGTTCCCGGCTCATGTGGAGATGAATACAGAAAACCACCTTACTTGACAGCTGCAGGCGACCTGAGTGACCATCTGGACAAAATACCAAATCCTTACCTAGTTAATAAAATAAATGCAGCCCATGCGGTGATTAATACGGGTACGAACTGGGAACATATGGCCAGTTATTCCAGAGCCGTAAAAAGAGAAAACCGAATCTTAATTTCAGGCACCACGGCTACACATCAAAATAAGCTCATTGGTGGCAGTGATCCAGCATCTCAGACCCATTTTATCATTGACAAAATAGAAGGTATCCTACAATCCTTCGAAGCCAGTCTTTCCGATGTAATTAGAACCAGAATTTTCATTAAACGTATGCAAGACTGGCAAGCCATTGCGTTGGCTCATGGACAACGATTTCGTTCCATCATGCCAGCAAATACACTAGTTCAAGCTGATTTAATTGGAGATGAATATTTAGTGGAGATTGAAGCAGAGGCTGTTGTATAAATACTAAAGGTAG
>JAHEJC010000205.1 GCA_024639065.1 Lewinellaceae bacterium
CTTCCAGGAATGCTTCATATGGACATTGTACGAAGCCCCTACGCCTATGCCAAAATAAAGAATATTGACGCTTCCAAAGCATTGGCTATGCCAGGAGTAGTCGCGGTGGTAACTGGCAAAGATCTTGAGCAATATAACTTGCACTGGATGCCTACCTTAATGTCTGATACCCAAATGGTCTTACCTACAGACACGGTGATGTATCAAGCTCAGGAAGTAGCCGCTGTAATTGCTACCGATAGGTATACAGCCAGAGATGCAAAAGAAGCGGTCATTGTGGAATATGAGCCAATGAAGCCAGTAATGGATCCACACAAATCACTGGATGAAGATGCTCCTCTTTTACGCCCTGATAAAGAGGGCAAAACAGATAACCATATATGGCATTGGGAAGCGGGAGACGAAAATGCGACTGAAAAAGTCTTTGCAGATGCTGAAGTCACTGTAAAGCAGGACATGTACATTCCTCGTATTCATGTGGCATCCATAGAAACTTGTGGTTGTGTTGCTGCTTACAATAAGGTAGAAAATCACCTGACCATGTATATGACTACCCAAGCGCCTCATGCCATACGCACGGTTATTGCTTTAGTCGCCGGACATGTTGGGCTGACCGAAGAAAAAATACGTGTTATTTCTCCAGATATAGGTGGAGGATTTGGAGGGAAAGTTCCGGTCTATCCAGGTTATGTTATTGCAATTGCCGTATCATTTCTAACCGGTGTACCTATTAAATGGGTAGAGGATAGAACGGAAAACCTACAGGCTGACTCTTTTGCCAGGGATTATCATATAACTGCAGAAATGGCCGGCACGAAGGATGGTAAAATCCAGGCAACTCGATTTAAGATATTAGCTGATCATGGATATACGGATGCCTCAGCTAATCCTTCCAAATTTCCAACTGGATTATTTTCTATCGGTACCGGTTCTTACGATTATAAAAACGCTTTCATGGAGGCTGATGCAGTTTATACCAACAAACCTCCAGGAGGTGTAGCTTATCGTTGTAGTTTCCGAGTAACTGAAGCCGTGCATGCCATAGAGCGTATTACAGATGTATATGCTAAAAAAATAGGCAAAGATCCAGCACAGCTTCGAATGGAAAACTTTATAAAGAAGGAAGATTTTCCATGGAAATCGCCTACCGGATGGGAATATGATAGTGGAGATTATCATGCAGGCTTACAAAAAGCGCTTGACGTAGTCGATTATGATACCTTGAGAGCCGAACAGGTAGCAAAGCGATTAAAAGGAGAGCTCATGGGAATAGGTATATCTACATTTACTGAAATAGTCGGTGCTGGGCCTTCTAAGGACTTTGATATCCTGGGCATAAAAATGTTTGATAGTGCTGAGATAAGGGTTCATCCTACTGGAAAGGCAATTGCACGTTTCGGAACAAAATCCCAAGGGCAAGGCCATGAAACAACTTATGCTCAAATAATTGCTGAAGAATTAGGGATACCTGCTGAACATATTCAAATTGAGGAAGGCGATACCGATACGGCTCCATACGGTTTGGGTACATATGCTAGTCGGAGTACACCTACTGCAGGAGCAGCTGCGGCTGTTGCCGCCAGAAAACTAAGAGCTAAAGCAAAGAAAATTGCTGCCTATTTACTAGAAGTAAGCGAAGAAGACTTAGAATGGGAACCGGGCAAATTCTTTGTAAAAGGAGCTCCAGATAAAGCAAAAACAATTCAGGAAATAGTATTTGCATCTTATACGAATCATCCTCAAGGGATGGAAGCAGGTTTTGAAGCGACTCATTACTACGATCCTCCAAACCTTACTTTTCCTTCCGGAGCATATATTTGTGTAGTAGATATCGATAACGAAACTTTTGAAATAAAGGTCAGGCGGTTTGTTGCGATTGATGATTGCGGAAATATTATTAACCCCATGATTGTTCAGGGCCAGGTTCACGGTGGACTGACCCAAGGAATTGCTCCAGCAATGTATGAAGAACTAATTTACGATGATGATGGCAATATTTTGAACGGGACGTTGATGGACTACTTAGTACCAACAGCAGTAGAATCCCCAAATTGGGAAACTGGTCATACTGTAACCCCTTCTCCGCATCATCCTATTGGGGCCAAAGGAGTAGGCGAATCACCTACCGTAGGTGCACCACCTGCCATTGCAAATGCTATAGTAGATGCGTTATCAGTTTATGGGATTAAGCACATGGATATCCCCATTACTCCCTATAAAATTTGGCAAAAATTAAAAGATTTAGGAAAAATATAGTCGCGGTATATAATTTCATTTTTATTTACATATAAGTGCTATATTAAAATTTGAAATAAAGAATATGCAAACACAAATAGTAAAGAATTTTCATATTAATGAATCCATTGATAAGGTTTGGAATTCACTCAGCGATCCGGCGGATATTGTGACCTGTGTTCCAGGTGCAGCGATTACTGAGAAGATTGACGATAAAAATTATAAAGGCGAGGTCATTACCAAGTTTGGTCCGATTAAGGCAAGCTATACAGGTGATATCGCTATTGAAGAATTAGACCTTGAACAGCGAAGAATGGTTTTGGCGGGTAAAGGAATTGATTCAAAAGGAAAAGGAAATGCAGAAATGAAAATGTTGGGTGTACTGGTTGAAAATGAAGGAGGTACCGATGTTTCTTTCACGATGGACATCACTATTATTGGAAAATTGGCTCAATTTGGTTCCAGGTTAATAAATGATGTTTCGGATCAATTGCTTAACCAGTTCGTAAATAATTTTCAAGAAAAGCTGACCTCAGAATCCATTGAAGAACCTGTTTCTACGGAGGATGCCATTTCTGGAGAAGCAGTTGAACCTGCAGCCGGAAAGGTGGTTGGGAAAAAAGAAGAAAATGCTTTTGATGCTGGAAGCCTGTTTGGGACGGTCCTGAAGAGTATTTTTGCCAGTATTGGAGACTTTTTTAGATCTCTTTTTGGTGGTTCTAAACGAAAGGATTAGTGATTTCAAATCCTAAAGAGTTAATCCCAAAGTTGGATGAACTGGGTTATGTAATTGACGAAGAATTAGCGACCGTCATTTATTTAATGTTGAAATTGGAAAAACCTTTACTACTAGAAGGTAATCCGGGCGTGGGGAAAACAGAAGCAGCGTATATATTATCAACGTTTCTTCAGACGGAGCTTATTCGCTTACAATGTTACGAAGGCTTGGATGTGAATGCAGCTGTTTATGAATGGAATTACCAAAAACAATTGTTGGCGATCAAAATTCAAGAACAATCAAATCTGTCCACAACTCAAAAAGAAGAATTAATATTCAGTGATGATTATCTCTTGAAACGACCTTTACTTCGAGCAATTACCTCTATAAAACCGCCTGTTTTGTTGATTGATGAAATAGATCGGGCCGATGAAGAGTTTGAGGCATTTTTGCTCGAGCTACTTTCGGCTTTTCAAATTACTATTCCGGAATTGGGAACTGTAAAGGCCGAGTCTAAACCTTTTGTGATTTTAACTTCAAACCGCACCCGGGAATTAAGTGATGCTTTAAAACGACGGTGTTTATATTACTGGGTACCGTATCCTTCTGAAGCGAAAGAACTCAAAATCATAAAAAAACATTTACCTGATATTGAAGAAAAATTGGCTCTGCAGATGGTGCGAACCATTCAAAAAGTAAGAGCACTAAAACTTGATAAGTCACCAGGTATTGCCGAAACTATTGATTGGGCGAAGGGTATTTTGGCTATGCATGTTACCGAGATCAATAATGAAAGCCTTGAAAAAACTTTATCTTGCATAGTAAAATCCAAAAGAGATTTGAGTGCGGTGAGAGAAGAAATTCATAATCTTTTGACAAGGTAGAGAATGCATTATTCTGATTATCCTACTTTTACCGCAGCGTTCATTGGGTTCGGTCATCTTGGACGCCAAAATAAACTGAATATTGGAATTCTAGAAAATCAAGAAGCGCTCATAGCAGCAGTAGAAGGGCTTTGGACAGAAAGCATTATATTCCGAGCGGCACTAAAATCAATTTATTGCAACAATCTGGAGGAAGGAGAAATTTTCGATTCATTATTTGATAAATTTTGGTTAAAACAGAAACCCAGAATTAAAGGGAAAACAACCTTCAAAAATCAAAGTAACCTAACCAAGAAATCGAAAGGATCCTTAGTAATGGTAGGTATTGGCCAAGATGCTAGTAAATCTAAAGAAGATGCACACAACACCTCAGGAGCAAGTATCAATCATGCTTTGAAAAAAACTGATTTTGCTCAAATCGAACAAATAGAGAGCAGACTGTTAGAAGAACTTGCGGAAGAATTATGGAAACAAATGAGCATTCGTTTAAAACGAAAGCTAAAGAAATCGTCTAAAGGTAAAATAGATCTATCTGGCACTATAAGATCCAATTTAAGCAGTGGTGGATCAATGATTAAATTGATCCGAAAGAATCGGATGGATCAGAAATACCGATTGGTCATTTTATTAGATGTTAGTGGTTCTATGGATAAGTATTCGTTTTTCTTGCTTAAATTCATAGTCAGCTTAAAAGCAAATTTCAAACAGGTTGAGGCCTTTGTGTTTAGTACGGATCTGATAAGAGTCACTGAATATCTAAATGATAAAAATCTTAAACAGACTCTAGACTTAATGAGTCGCCATGTTCATAATTGGTCCAGTGGGACAAAATTAGGTACTTGTTTGAAAATATTTAACGAGCAATATGCGAAGCGATTACTCAATGGAAAAACCATGACTATAATTTTGAGTGATGGATTGGATACAGGCGATGTTTTGTTATTAAAAGAAGAAATGGATAAGATAAAACTTAGAACGAAAAAACTGATATGGCTAAATCCTTTGAAAGGTATGCTGGATTATCAACCTATTCAACGTGGTATGCAAGCTGCATTGCCTTCATTAGATCATTTTGCTTCGGCCCACAATATTGAAAGTTTATTAAAACTAGAAGACATATTAGCCAATGCATAATTCATTTATTGAAAAAGCCAGGATACTTAATCAAGGTCATGAAGCCTATGCAACGGCTATTATTGTTCGAAGAACCATCCCGTCTTCAGGAAAGCCAGGAGATAAAGCAATCATTACGCGAGATGGCAAAATAACCGGTTGGATAGGTGGTGGGTGTACGCGCGGAATCGTTTTGAAAGAAGCCCTTTTATCGTTACAGGAGGGAAAACCAAGATACGTATCCATAAGTCCTGATCCTCAGAAACCTTTCAACTCAAATACTAAAATATATAGAATGACCTGTCAAAGTGGTGGGACGGTTGATGTCTATATTGAACCCGTATTACCAAAACCTCAAATTGTTGTATTTGGTCATTCCCACATAGCGATGGCTCTTGCAAGAATTGCTAAAGCGGCTGATTATCAAGTTTCTGCTATCTCGTACGATCCCGACAAAACACTATTTCCCACGGCCGATCATTTATTAGAATTAGATGAATTGACTGATGAACATATTTTGGAAAACAGTTACTTAATAGTCTGTACTCAAGGAGATCGCGATGTTGAAGTTTTACATCAAGCAATTTCATTAAACAGTGCTTATTTATCTTTTGTTGCCAGCAGAAAAAAAGCAAATGCAATATTTCATGAATTGAGGACAAAGGGAGTTTCATTTGAAGAATTGAAGAAAATAAAAACACCAGCTGGCTTAGATATCGGTGCTAAATTACCTGAAGAAGTGGCTATAAGTATTTTAGCGGAAATTATTAAGAATTTTAGAAGTCAAGTGGATACTGAGCTACCTCCTGAAGATTCTTTAGTAATCAATAGTGACGAGTACTATATAAATCCAGTTTGTCAAATACCTGTTCAAAAAAATTCAGCTAAACACATTTTGGAATATCAGGGTGAAAAGGTTTATTTCTGTTGTGATGGTTGTAAGGTAAGTTTTGAGAAGTCTCCGGAAAAGTACATGAATGCTACTGAGCATTCTTAGATCCATGCTATTACATTCCCGCAACTTAGGTAAACAAAAAAACACTCAACACAAAAAGACGGCTGGTTCCAATTAAGAGAACGGTCTGCATGGTTATGTAGATGTGTGAGTCACACGGTAAATTTAAATGGAGCCGTTGATTGCTTCAGTAATGCATCTATTAATGTATTTTAGATAATAGTAGGTAACCCTTAAGTCTAAATTTATTTTTAGATTCGGTCATGTACTTAGGCTTTTATCAATTTTTTTTCCCATTTTCAAGCAAACAAATTGAAGTATGTCGTTTCAGATAATTGAAGAATCCAAAATTTATGATGTAGTTGTCGTAGGATCTGGTGCTGGTGGAGGTATGACTGCAAAAATTTTGGCAGAAGCAGGATTGCAGGTGGCCGTTCTTGAGGCAGGACCTCATTTTGATCCAAAAAATCCGGATCAAATGACTCAACTCAAATGGCCCTGGGCATCTCCACGCAGAGGGGCAAACACCCAAAGGGCCTTTGGAGATTTTGATATGGCCTATGGAGGCTGGGAACTTGAGGGAGAACCATACACACGGGCCAATGGTACCCAGTTTGATTGGTTTAGGTCTCGAATGCTGGGTGGCCGCACCAACCATTGGGGTAGGATTTCATTGAGATTTGGCCCCCAGGACTTTAAACATAAGTCCATAGATGGACTAGGAGAGGATTGGCCAATCGGGTATGATGACGTAAAACCCTACTATGATCGTTTGGATAAGTTGGTAGGAATTTTTGGCAGTAAGGAGAATTTACCTAACCAGCCAGACGGGTATTTTCTGCCGCCTCCTAAGCCTAGATTGCATGAGCTGTATATTCAACAAGGCGCTCCAAAAGCAGGCGTTCCTGTTTATCCTAATCGCTTGTCTATTCTTACTCGACCAATCAATACGGAACGAGGAGTTTGTTTCTATTGCTCACAGTGCAGTAGATCCTGTAATGTTTATGCTGATTTTTCTGCTGGATCGGTTCTTATAAAACCGGCACAATCAACTGGGAATATCGAACTCAGAGTGAATGCAATGGCTCGAAAAGTATTAACCGATGCCGAAGGAAAAGCGACTGGCGTATCATATGTGAACAAAGAAGATAATAAAGAATATCAAATCAAAGGAAAAGTAATAGCGCTGGCAGCTTCTGCTTGTGAATCGGCGCGGCTGTTATTAAATTCCAAGTCTAGCCAGCATGCTAATGGACTAGCCAATAGCAGTGATGTGGTTGGTAAATATTTACATGATTCAACTGGCGCCGATAGAGCGGCGCTAATACCTCAATTATTGGATCGTCAGACTTATAATGAAGATGGGGTAGGAGGCGCTCACATTTATTCTCCTTGGTGGCTTGACAATAAAACGCTCGATTTTCCAAGAGGATATCATATTGAATATTGGGGCGGTATGGGCATGCCTTCCTATGGATTTGGTTTTGGTCTGGAGTCACTAAACGGCTTGATAGGAAGCCAAAAAGGGGGTGGTTATGGTGTCAGTTACAAACAAGATGTTCGAAAATATTATGGGGCAGTAGTGGGCATGGCAGGACGCGGTGAATGCATTGCACGAGAAGATAATTATTGTGAAATCGATCCGGATGTGGTTGACAAATTTGGTATTCCAGTTCTGCGATTTAATTATTCCTGGTCCGAACATGAGTTGAAACAAGCCAAGCACATGCAGGATACGTTCGAAAGTATTTTAACTTCTATGGGCGGCATATTGTTAGGAGAAAAACCAGGTAAAGATTCAGATTATGGTCTGGCAGCCCCGGGTCGAATAATTCACGAAGTAGGCACCACCCGTATGGGAGACAATCCAAGATCAAGTGTGGTTAACAAATTTAATCAAGCACACGAAGTTTCAAATTTATTTATTATGGACGGAGGGCCATTTGTATCTCAAGCTGATAAAAACCCTACGTGGACGATCATGGCATTGGCTTGGAGAGCCAGTGAATATATTATCGAAGAATTGAATAAAAACAATATATAATCAAAAAGTCATATTGAAAAATATTTATAAAGTATGAAAAGGAGAGATTCATTAAGAACCATCGTATTGAGCGGAGCAGGCGCAGGATTGGTTTTATCAGGATGTAAGACAGAACCATCTAAAGGAGTAATTGAAGCTATAGAACCTACTCAAAGTAGCTATGGTCGCACACCTTCAGAAAAGGAGCATGATGAAAAAATAATGAGTGAGACGTTTTTTAACACGCATGAAATGGATACCGTGCGTGTTTTATGTGACCTTATTATACCGGCAGATGACAATTCACCAAGTGCAACGGAAGCAGAAGTTCCTGATTTTATAGAATTTATGATGAAAGATTACCCTCCGTTTCAAACTCGAATAAGAGGCGGATTGATGTGGCTTGATCACGCATCTAATGAATTAACTAATACCAATTTTAAGGATTCTAATGAAGCGAATCAGATAAACCTTTTGGATCGAATCGCTTACCCAGATCATGCAGCACCAGAGGATGCACCAGGTGTAAAATTTTTTACCCTACTCAGAAATCTGACGGCCACTGGGTATTTTACTTCTGAAAAGGGTATCAAAGCGCTCAATTATAAAGGCAATATTCCAAACATATGGGATGGAGTCCCTCAGGAAGTGCTTGATAAACATCAAATGACTTATGATCCCAAATACGCTACCATTTATGTGAAACCCGAGGATCGCGAATCGGTTATAGTATGGGATGAGCAAGGCAATATTATAGGATAGAATCCTAATCTATTATTTCAAAGAAACTTCTTCTCCAGTGGCAGCTGCTTTGTAAATAGCTTCCACAATTGGGATGTCTCTTAAACCCTCTTCTCCAGGTGCCAATGGAGCACTGTTTACTTTAATGGCTAATGCATCATTATCCATTTGCCGAGCTTGCTGGTTACCCGGATCTGCTTTTAGAACTGTTCCATCGCTAGCTCTACCTTGTACACCGCGATAGGCTTGAAATGGTTTTAAATAATAACTTCCTTTATCGCAAGTTTGCCTGCGAGTAAAATTAACATTCGATATGTTTAGTCATTGTCTAAATAAGTCTTACTTTTAAAAAGTATTAACACTTGATAAAATTATTTAATATATGGCCTACTCCAAAGCTGACAAATTCTCCCCTGCTGAATATCACTTCTCCATCATGTGTAAAGCTTTGTCACACCCAGCAAGAGTCAAGCTTATTAATAATATAGCAACAAACAAAGTAGCCACCTATCAGCAAGCAGCTAAAGGAATTCCTTTGACCCGTCCTGCCATATTTCAACACCTCAAAGTGTTAAGAGAAATGGATGTGATAATCTGCGTCGAGAAACATCCAAAGGTTGAGTACAAGTTGAATTATGAAATCCCCAACACAAGTATTGGTCTGATTACTATGGCTATGAATTTTGATATGAAATATGATCATAAATTCAAAAAGGAAATTAAACGAGTAGAAAGAAGACTAAGGCGTGAAGTAAAAGATTAAGCAATTCTAAGAATAATGCCACCTGACTTCCATCAAGTGACACTCGTATTTAATAAATGGTATGGCAGTTATGCAATATTGATCTCTTGCTCTACCGTCTCAAAACCTGGTAACTTTTTCAAAGTTACTACTAGGACACCTACTTCAAACTTCGCGGAAATACCTTCCTGATCCACCTTTTCACTTAACTCAAATTTGCGTTCAAATCTGGTTTTAAAAAATTCTTGCCTTTTCCAGTTTTGATTGAGATTATCAGCTGGTTTATTTCCAATAATCCATAGAAAATTGTTGCTTACTTTAATCTGAATATCTTCCTTAGAAAATCCAGATACATAAACATTCAACTCAAATCGATCATCTAATTCCTGTATGTTGACTGGTGGATAATTCCACTTAGATTGAATCCGTTGATGCCAATCTTTGTGTTTGTGACGACCATGATGCGCACTATGCCATCCTCTTTGTTTCATATAATTTCTTTGATAACACATAATTTTTAAGTTTTTATTGATTATTAAATTGATAAGTAATGATAATGATTATTGAATCTTTATCGTTCGGTAATTGACTGTCCAGTCTGGAAATCGTTCATCCATATTGAAAGTAGATTTACGCTGCCAACCAGATGGAATGTTTTCATAGTGTAGTTCATCATCTTGATCAAATTCATCCCAATGCCTTCGTTGTAAGAACCACTGAACTCTTCTGAAAATATGGAAAATGATACTAAAAATAGCGGCAATAACTAATGCCATTAAAATAAACTTCGCCAAGAAGAAGAATATGATTATTCCTAGTGAAGCAGTGAAGAAAAATTTAAAAGGTCTCATGATAATTTTATTTTAGTCATTTACAAAATTGTTATTCCATGTCGCTCATCAATTCTTTTTAATCAAGAATTAATCAACAGATAGTAAGGTAGACGACTATGATTTGGTTTTACTTTAAATCCATTTAAAGAAATGTTGATTTATCGATAAACAAATACATTTCAAAGACACACGCCCTTATGTTTGTGATAAATTTTAAATTTTAATTAGCTTGCAGGATTCAATTCAACGTTTTATAAAATCTCAACCAATAGCTTTATGGCAGATAAAAAAGATTTGGATTTTACCTATACAACCATTGATGAAATATTTCGTCTGAGCATGGGTGAAGAAGGTGATTATAGTGGTGCCAAGTATGATGGTGATTTTTCCATGACCCTTGAAGAAGCTCAGAAAGCAAAGCACAAGTTTATTGCAGATAGCCTGAACATTGGAGAAGGCAGCAAAGTGTTGGACATGGCCTGTGGTTGGGGACCTTTTTCACGATATATCACCAATGAAAGAGGAGCTACAAGTATCGGCTTAACACTTTCTCAGGGACAAGCAGATGCCTGTCAAAAAAATGGTCTGAATGTTATTGTAAAAGATTGTCGATATG
>JAHEJC010000206.1 GCA_024639065.1 Lewinellaceae bacterium
CTTACAAGGTAGGTTTCTATTCCGATTTGCTGGAATTGGTCTTTTCCTATCCAAAGTAGTACCAAAAGAAAAATGCCAAGATACAGATTAGGCAATACGGTATGAATAAATACGGATAGTGCAGCCCAGATAACAAGGGTTGGGAAGGTAATGATGAACAATTGAAAAAGGTATAAATCAATTTCAAATTGGTAGTAGCCATTGTATAGCTGAAGCCCAATTCCGCAAAACATCATAACAAACAACAAAAGAATCTGTATCTGCAGCAATGCGAGTATTTTCGAACCCAAAAGCACCCAATTGCTGGTGGCAGTAGTGTCAATAAGTTGGTTGGACTTTGACATGCGAGAGCGGTGTACCAACATTCCCGAATAAATAAAAGTTAACAGCATAATAACGGTAGAAAAGAAAAACATTGGTACAGAGAGTACGATGCGGGTCAAGGGTAGAAAAGTCAAATCCGCTCGATTCGTTACTCGGCTCATGGCAAATACTAATGCCAATACGCCAAACAGAACCAAAACGTGGAAAAGCCAGTTTTTAATAATGAACCTGAAATCAATAGCCGAAAGCTTTAGCATCGCCTTAACCTGCCGGGGAAAGGAGAAATCAATAGCGGCCTTGGTGTGATGATATCCTGATTGAAATGGCTTGGTTAATACCTTCTTGGCTGATTTTCTTTTTATGGTGTTCGGAAATAATCGGAAGGACTCCTGTTCCATTTCGAATTTTTTATAAAAAACTCCAAATAATACAAGACCAAGCGCAGTCCACAGTAATCTGTTCCAAAGCGACATGCCCAGTATTGGAATTTGACGTGTATTTTGTTCTGTAATCGTCCAAAACCGGGTTTCGTAGGCCACAGCATTTTGTCCGAAAGGGTCGAAAAGCGCAAAAAGTAATGGATTGCCTACAAAAAGGTTATCTATCATTATCTGAATGAAAAACAAAAGAATAACCGCAATAAACCCTACATAAATATTCCTGAGGGATGCTACAACAATAAATATCATTAGGCCATAGATAAACAAATTGGGAAGCACAAAAAAGAAATATGCACTGGCATAACCCCAATAATTAGTTGGGCCAATCATGGGGTTATCTTGTCCTAGAATTAATTCTCCCAGATAAAAAGCTATACCAATTGAAAGGGTTAGCAAAAAGACGATCGTCAATGAACTAAGAAATTTCCCAAGTAGATAGTCTGATTTTTTGATAGGATAGCTGTACAGAACCAGATGCACATTATTACTAAAGTCCTTGTATATAACCATCCCGATAATCGCTGGCAGCAGGAAAAGAAAAAACTTGTTGAAATACTGAAAAATAAAATTGATTTCATAGGGCGAGTTGAGCAAACGTATTTCCTGATCTATTTCAGGTCCACCATCAAAAAAACCTCCCGTTCCAAGCATAGACAAAAGAGCTATGGCAAAGAACACCAAAAAATAGAAATAGGTGGTAGGTTGCTTTAACAGCCTTGTCAGCTCGTAGGTAAATATAGATCTAAGCAAATTCTTCTACTATTTTTTCCAAAGCTTTGAAATATACGTCTTCCAGACTTACGTTTTCTGCTATTTCAAATGATTCATCTGGTCTATCATCAGCAAATATTCTTAAGGTCAAAGAATGGTCTTCATTAAAAGAAGACGATAAATAATTGAATGTGGTTTTATGACGTTCAAGTTCATCAGGTTGAATACGCTTGGTCCAGATTTTTGATTCCAATTCCTTTATTGCTTGTGAAGGAGTAGCTCGTTTTTTAATTTTACCGTTTTTCATGATAGCCATATCCGTACAAAGCTCTTTCACATCTTCTACCAGGTGTGTAGAGAATAGGACGATATTTTCCGTTCCAATTCCTCGCAAAACGTTTAGAAAACGGTTTCTTTCTTCAGGGTCTAATCCAGCAGTCGGTTCGTCCACAATAATTAACTGAGGGTCGTTGAGTAGCAGTTGTGCTATACCAAAGCGCTGGCGCATACCGCCCGAATAGGAACTTACATGCTTCTTCCTGTCATTATATAAATTGGTAAGGTGAAGCACTTCATTCACCTTGGCTTTGCGCTCTTTACGGTAAGCTATACCTTTCAAAATAGCGAAATAGTCCAAAAGGTTTTCAGCAGTTTCCTTTTGATAGACTCCAAATTCCTGAGGCAAATAACCTAGCGTTTTTCGCAAACTCATAGGGTCTTTCTCAATATCAATATCCTTGAAAACTACTTTTCCGATATCGGGACTTTGGAGGGTGGCAATAGTTCTCATCAAGGAGGATTTACCGGCACCATTGGGTCCTAAAAGACCAAACATTCCCGTCCCAATTTCAAGGTTTATTGCGTCCAAGGCGGTGACGCCATTGGGATAGGTTTTAGTCAGATTTTGAATAGATAACATATTGACTTTATTCTGTCTTACTTCAAAACTCAATACAGAGTATGAAATACCGAATTGAGTAGGCAAATATTTGTGATTTACGCCAACTTGTGTGAGTTTTTATGGTCCTATTCGTCCCAAAAGAAGCAGAGGGACAGTTTTTTGATTGAGTGCGTAGTCCCACCCACGAAATCCATAGGACTGATTAGAAGCGGAGATTATTGGATAAATTGAGAGGGTGACAATCCTGTTTCTTTTTTAAATGCCCGGTAAAAACTGCTTTTCGATTTAAATCCGCACTGAAGGGCGAGCCCTACAATAGAAAGTTGCTCCAATTTCCCTTCAATTACGCCTTTTTTAAAGGCAACTATCCGAAATGAATTAATGTAATCATAAAAATTGGTTTGCAAGTTTTGATTGAGTAGAGTGGACAATTTTTTATCGGAAGTATCTATCTGCTTTGCTAAAGTGGCAAGTGAAAGTTCCTGGTTCAAATAAGCTTGTTTTAAAAGCAACGTTTCTTCCAACCTTTGTTTTAGTGTAGTAGCCTCCTTTGCATTCAAAGGCTGAATCTTGGGTGTCTTAACTTTCAGGTGTGAGGACAACTGCTTTCTTAAATGCTCAATCTGATATTGCTTGACAAACCAATCTTTTGTAAAACGATACGCAACGGAAAAGGTAAATGTCATCCAAAATACATTGGGTTTCCCAAGTATCAAGCTATCCCTACTGCGAATTTCTTCCCAGAAAGTAATTTTCGGATAACACAAAGTAAGAAGGCTTGAGCGAACCAATTCCGGAAAAATGAAGATGAGCGAGAAGGTGAGAATGTAGATTTTCCATTTACTCTTATTCAGAAATTTAGGAATAGCCCATAATGAGTGTGCATAAAAAATAATAGGAAAAACGAGAACAGAGAGAGGTGGTGGAGTATTAGGTCGTATAGTTTTATCAAACCACGAACTGACCCAATTTACGTTAACAGCATTAAAAATAAGGAGCCAAAAAAGTACATGTACTGCAACTTCGATATTTATTTTGACAGCGCTATTCATTTCTTTTGGTTTGCAGAGAACGCTCAGTACAGCTGCCGTGTGATGCGAAGCGAACATGGTCCGTTGTGCTTTGTATGTGCCGAGCGTTGGCATCTTTGCATATGAAGATACGGATTAATCAAGAAGGTGAAAGTCCTTAGTGGGTGGGAATAACCCCAAAGCACTTCGGCTTCGGGGCAGGCTGTCTCGAAGCACTAGTAAGTCGCAAGGGTGACTAAACGATCTCTGCAGGAGTCGAGTACTACAGTGCTCGAAGTAAAGGGCCGCATTGTTAATCAAACCAATCCTACAACAGACTGCGCCAATTCATTATTTATTTTCCTTGCATCATCTTCATCAAATGGACTGCTGTATTTACTTTTCTAGTTCTTGAATCTGTCGAGCATATACTTCTAGTAATTCTTGATTCTGAGACTCTAAAATTTCCAACATCTTTGAATCTAAAGTTAGTTTTTGCTCCTTAACAAATACTAATAGTCCTTGTTTTTGCCTTACTTATAAATCTCATCTAGATAGTAATTTTTTCAGTTTTAATGATTCCCGGTTTTGACAAAGTCTTAGGTTATATTGAGTCCCTTTTTTCAAATGCATATTTGCAAATATCTTGTGAATCGGCTTTATCATTTTTTTTTACCTCTTGGGATCATAGTAATATGATAAAAAAATATCAATTAAAAAACTTAAGATCAGGCAAGTTGGACAAACCCAATTCCCTGCTACGGTGAGAGAGGGCTGTGATAGTCAATTCTAGCACCTCATTCTACTCGATTAGAGGCAGGCTTGCTCTTATTCTTTTACCATATTATCTACTTTTTTCTGCCATCCCTCAAATTAACACCACAATATAAAAACGCCTTCATACAACAAATAAAATCCGTCCACCCCTGAGTTTGTCCCAGTGCTTGTCTAACACCACTCTTGTCTAAAGAAAAACTTTCTTCGGTTATCAAAATTGAAGTTCTATCTGAGTTTATGGATTCGAGAATAATCTTAACCATAGCATCTATTCCACTTGCATTCCAATTGAAAGAAATTAATGTATTTGGAGTGACATCTTTTACTTTTACCGATAATTCCCCCCCAACATCATCAAAGTACCAAATAATATTTTCGCCCTCCCTTATCGGTTTACTTGCTCTTGTAATAAAGAAACTGGATAGTTTATCAGGATTTACAATTGCATCAAATACCTCATCAATAGGTTTTAAAACAATGTCTTTCACTTTTACTTGAATATTTTCCATTATTATTTTTATTGCTTGCCTTAGGCGATAGGCATTTTTCTCTCGCTTGTTTAATTCTAATTTTTCTGCTACCTAATCGATAGGTTCCCATAGTTGAACTTTGTTTCCTTCGGCGTCAAGGATATGTAAAAATTTACCGTAATCAAAAGTTTCGATCGTGTCCACCATGGCGACCCCATTCTTTTTAAAATCCTCCACAAGTGCTTCTAAATTTTCGACCCGGTAATTTATCATAAAATCTTTGTTTGAAGGCTCAAAGTATTTTGTCGTTTCGGAAAACGGTGTCCATTGTGTTTGAGCTTTCTTTTTACTGTCTTCACCTTCATACCACTCAAATGTTGCACCATATGGGTTTGTGTCTAAACCAAGGTGTTTTTGATACCATTCTGTCATTTTTTTGGGGTCTTTGCATTTGAAAAAAACGCCCCCAATACCTGTTACTTTTTTCATTTTATAATTGTTATTTGTGGTGACTGATTTGAATGCGAAACCAAGAAAAAAAGTTGTAGCAAGAGTCAAAGTTATTAAGATGCTTTTCTTCATCATATACTTTTTTGTGTTACCATTTAGAGTGAATAAAGTATAAAGAGGTTCCATCAGGATCATTAAAATGAAGAAAGTCTCCACCTTCCTCTGTTCTTTCGATTACATTTATACCAAGTTGTTTTAATGCTTTTTTAGTTTCTTCAAAATCCTCTGAGGTAAAACCAATGGATAGAATCCCGGAATTTCTTTGTGGCTTAGATTCATTTGTCGGATGTAATCCAATTGCAATTCCAGGTGCAATTAATTGGGCATAATGATTATTCCAACGCTTTTTTAGGGTAAATCCAATAGATTCATAAAACAAAATTGATTTTTCAATATCGGTAACTTCAATTGTAATATTTGAATCCTTGATTTTCATTTTCGTTTATTTCTTGTCAAGTATACCTAGGGAGTTTCCCTCTATATCTGTCACACATGTGTGCAGAAGCACGGCGGTGTGCAGGCACAGAACTGTACGTGATAGTCTCCATCATACGGCTCTGGTTATATAAGAGGTTAAGAATTGATAAATCCTGCTTACCAATGTACAAATAGATTTGGATCTTTCGATTTATATTCTCAAAACCATTTACAAGCTTTAATATAAGATTTATTCAATCTCTTATACCTGTTTCAAAATCATTTTATTATCAGGAATATCTAAATATTCTATCCAAATCCTGATTTTAATTTTATCTGTGAATTTTGCTAACTTCTTCCAGGTTTCAACCGAATTATCATTTGCCTACTTGAAATCGAGTTAAATATATGCAACTACTGAATCGATTGAGGTTTGATTCCAACCATCATTTTTTAGGGTATATTTTACTCAATTAAGTTTACCGAAAGTACCATCGATAAACAGTGTGAGACAATAACTATTGATTTCAAACTTGAATAGCTCACTAATTTAATAGAAATAGTGTTAGTTCTCTAATAGATACTGCTGCTTTGATTGTTATTGGTATTAAATTCTTTAGTTTCTAGACCATCCAGTCGATTCAAAATTACTAACATCAATTGCTCTTGCATATTAAGTTGTTCTTTCAATTCCAATATTGTTTGTTTCTGGACTTCATTTTGATCGGATAATTCTTGAACTGCTTTCACCAGGGGGACCACGAATGTAGCGTACCTGAGTCCGAATAATCCATTTTCATTCTTAGGGATATCGACGCCCGAAAAATCATAGCCAACATCCGCAGCTGCCTCCAACACCTCCTGAGCCAAAAACCCAGAATATTTAATGGACTCCTTCTCATATCCTGTATGATTCAAGCTTAAATCCCGTATCCCTAGTCGACCTGCCCAAAAATTATCGATGGCATGTAAGTCAAGATTATACGAAACCGGTCGGAGCATCTCAATAAAATCTAGACCGGGTACATCTTCAGCCACATTCTTTTTGGCTCTGGTGTCCGAAATATTGGTCCAGGCAGCATAGCCTCAAATGCTTGTTATGGCCGAATTTCCCAGGCGAATGGTATTATCCCCGGAGCAGAAAGAATTATTACCTATTGAGGTTGTATTGGTGCATCCACCCGTCACGTTAGCAAAAAAGCCTACTGCAGTTTGATAATCTCCGGTGTCCTGAGCTGCTATGGCCCGAAAACCAATAGCCGTATTCCCATTCCCTCCAACATTTGATTTTAAAGCATCTGCCCCGATGGCCGTATTTTCATTGCCACTATTCACATCAAGCATGGCTTGATAACCCAAAGCTGTATTATTTAATCCCGATTGGAAGGATTTCATCGCACCTTTACCTATAGCTGTATTCTGAGCCCCAGAATCATGGTTCATCCCGGCTGATACGCCCAGGAAAGTATTGGATCGCGGAACAGAAAAATCTGAAGCAATTCCGGCATCCTTACCAATTACGATCGAGGTGGAATCTTCATGGTTGGCAATATCCAAATTTCCGGAAATCTTGGTGGTACCCTTTACATCCAGGACTTCTTCCGGTACTTCATGATTAATGGCGACATAACCGGAAGAATTGATGCTAATTCCCTTTACAGAATTGGCGAAATTACCTCCATAAATTAATTTGATCAATTGGTCTTTTGTATCCAGGCCAATGGCTCCCCCCTGTAGGTTATTACTATAAAAATAACGATGAAAAACTGGCTTTGAATTACTGGGTGTAATCAAATCGACCTGGGTCGTAGAATCACTTCTACCTCTTATATTCAGACGGACCGTTTCCTCTCCTTTGGGACCAAAATAAAATTGAGATTGCGTAAAATTAAAGCCACCTCCTATTCTTACGCGAGTGGCTAATTCTCCTCCACCATCGGTTGTCATAAGCTCCATGGATGCCCCTCCTCCTAAATTGGTTTGGGTTATACCTATAGGATTAGACGCTCCCGGTTCTTTTATTTCAAGGACCCGGGGGCTGTCTACACCAATACCCACCCTTACAGCGTTTTCATGCACCCCCCCAATTACTGCACAACTATGGCAATCCACCTTAGCAGAATATCCCAGTGCAATGGCCCTATCTAAAGAATCAACCAATATATTGGCTATACCGGATTTTGTTCCCATAAAGGTATTTCTGGTTCCTATCTTTGCCACTCTCAAAACCCAGGAATGAGTTCATTCCTCCACTCGTATTATTGACTCCAGCGTAACGACCAAAAAAAGAATTATCATTTCCGGTTGTATTAGATACACCGGCATCGAAACCAAAAAAGGAATTGTCCTCGCTTGTCATGGTGTTCATTCCAGCATTAGAGCCTATAAAGGTATTCCATTGGTTAAGGGTATTGTTAGCATTTACGCCTGCATTTTTTCCAATATAAATGGACGAGGTATCCTCCATATTAACGATATCCAGATTACCACGAATTTTGGAATGTCCCTGGACGTCAAGATGAGGCGTTTGGGAATACAGTTCCATAGCTTGAAAAAGCGATAACAAAATTGTTAGAAAGAATATTTGATTATCATTCATAATAATTCGATTTATATTTTAATTAAGTCTGTTACGAGGGCAATCTGAGGTGTTTTTTTTGGATATTAAATATGACTCTAATTCATACGTCCAATAATTAATTGCTTAAGGGCATCTATTTCAGATTGAAGGGATTCAACGACTTGAGATTGCTTTTTCAAAGCTTCGAGTTCATTTTGTTGAATTTCAATAAGTTTTTGTTGTTCTTTAATGGCTTCGACAAGTACGGCTGTAATTTCAGCATATTTAATTCCTTTATATCCGGTACTAGAATTAGTAAATACCACTTCCGGTAATACTTCTTCTACCTCCTGGGCAATGAGCCCGATTTCAGCATTGGGATATTCCGGATCTTGCCAATAATAGGTCACACCTCTTAGAGCCAATATCTTTTCCAAACCATGGCTAAGCGTCTCCACCTGTTTTTTCAATCGATGATCCGATGCTGAGGTGGACAGTATACCCAGAGGTGATATATATAAAGGAATCCCCGGATCAGATGTTGGATTCTGCACACGGAGTGTACCATTGACATCTAGTTTTGCCGCCGGTAATTCCGTATTAATCCCTACTTGTCCCGTGGAATTAATGGCAATTCCCTTAGTGGAAGCCGCAAATCCGCCACCATGAACGAATTTTGCTAAATTATTAGCTGTATCAAAACCCAGAGACGCTCCTTGAACATCATTGTTGTAATAAAATCGATGGAAAACAGATTGAGAGTTACTCAAGGTTATAAAATCTGATTTCAATTCACCAGATCTTAGTACTGTTAATGGAGCTGATATCATATTGGTCCCTATTCCCAGACTATTTTGTATGCGCGCATCACCATTAACATCTAAATTTCGCAAAGGATTGTTTGTGTTTACACCTAAATATCCATTGGTTCCTTTTATTAATACACTCAAATTTTCAGCTCCCCGTGCTCCCCTTAAAAATTGTATATCCGGATTATCAGAATCACCTCTAAGCATTAATCGTGTAGCTTGTAAACCCGCATCATCCGAAGTAGTCAACTCCATGGTGGATGGACCCCCTACTTGATTTTGGGTAATTCCAACGGGATTTGTTGCACCGGTTTCGAGTAATGAAAGGACTACTGACGGACTGTCTACACCTACGCCCAATTTTACCGCATTTTCTCCAATACCTCCAATCACCGCACAATTATGACAATCCACCCTGGAAAAATATCCTATGGCTATAGCTCGATCCAACGAATCATTACCTGAATTGATGCTGGAATTTGCCCCGAAAAATGAATTTCGGGTTCCATTTCTATTAATCCGTCCTGCTCTGTTCCCAAAGTATGAATTTTCGGATCCATTACCATTCTCTGCACCTGCAGATGCTCCAAAAAAGGAATTGTCATCACCAACACTATTCAATCCAGTACTGTGACCAAAGAAAGCGTTATAGTCACCATTATTGCCTGCTCCAGATCTATACCCGAATAAGCAGTTTCCAAAACCGGATTGATTGGTAAAACCGGATTCATAGCCAAAATAACAATTGGCATATCCATCATCATTTCTATAACCAGAATTATAACCATAAAAGGAGTTCAACCGACCGGATGTATTTTCGAATCCTGAATAGGCTCCAACTAGAGTGTTATTGTAACCATCACTATTATTTGCTCCGGCACTTTTACCAAGGAAAGTGTTGTAGAGTAAATTCTGGATTGTATTATTATTGATCCCAGGACCAATATAAATCGATGTCGAGTCTACCATATGGGCAATATCGAGATTGCCCCGAATCTTGGAATGCCCTTGCACATCCAAATGGTAAGTTTGGCTCCATACAGAATAGAGCATACAGGTAGAAATAAGTATGAATAATATGCGCATAGCGAATTGTTTTGATTAATAATATCCGATTGATAATAATAAATATACAATTTATATGCAACGACCATTTGTCGATTTCTTCCAAAAATTGGCCCATTTGTTCTAAATACAAATCTTAATGTAAGGAAGCTCATGAGTACCCCAAAGCCTGCAAAACATTGAACTTGTCAAAGTTATGTGTTCCACTAGTCAAATTCTTATAAAAAAAGGAATTATGAGGATATTGGTCCGCTCAATCAGAATCCCAATATTTCAACTAAGGGTAGGACTTAAACTAGTTACTTTATCCTAGTTCAAAGAATAAAAAAATTTATTTAAAGAAATCACTTATTACTAATCACTTTTAATTGATTAATATCATTTTCTTGGTGGTAGAGCCTTTATCGCTTTTCAAGGAATAAAAATAAATCCCAGGTTGTGTCAAATCATTTACAACCAGCTCATTAATACCTTTTGGGAATAGCCGATGGTAGGATTTTATCAATTGGCCTGACATATTCATTATGGTTAGTACAGCGTACTGTGATGCTGGCATGAAGAAAGATATGGTAGTACTAAGGTCAAACGGATTTGGATTATTTTGATATAGTAAAGGTTGTATTTTATTCAGGTAAGAAATATTATTTTGGCTCTCCGCAAATAGACCAGCATTCATCTTCTTACTTTGATAAATTGTTTTTTCATCCTCGGACTCATGGAACACTTGAGAAGTCTGATTGAATAAACAAGCATCCGAACCCGGTTGAATGACTAAATACGTTTCACAAAAATCTTCATTATCCGCTTCATCCCATACGTAAATAAACACGGTCACCTGACCTAAATCATCACAAGTAAAGACCATG
>JAHEJC010000207.1 GCA_024639065.1 Lewinellaceae bacterium
CCAAGCTGGCAAATTATTTAAAAACCAAAAAGAAAAAATCACCCCTTTTAGTTGCCTGTGATGTATATCGTCCGGCTGCAATTGAGCAGTTGGGTGTGCTAGGCGAGCAAATAAAAGTACCGGTATATAAAGAAGAAGAAAACAAGAATGCCGTAGAAATTGCTCAAAATGCATTGGTCCATGCTACTAATCATGGCTTTGATGTGGTTATCGTAGATACGGCTGGTCGGATAGCCATCGATGAAAAAATGATGACTGAGATCCGAAATATCAAAGCAGGGATAGAGCCCTCAGAAACGCTGTTCGTGGTGGACTCCATGACTGGACAGGATGCCGTCAACTCTGCGAAAGCCTTCAATGAAGTGATCGACTATGATGGGGTGGTCCTCACCAAATTAGATGGTGATACCCGCGGTGGAGCTGCCTTGACGGTTAAGTATACAGTTGGGAAACCTATCAAGTTTGTTAGTACGGGAGAAAAGTTAGATACGATTGACGTATTCTATCCCGATCGAATGGCCCAACGGATATTGGGGATGGGTGATATTGTTTCTTTTGTGGAAAGAGCACAGGATCAGTTTGATGAGAAAGAGGCCAAAAAACTTGAAAGGAAGATCAAGAAAAACAAATTTGACTTTAATGATTTCCTTGCTCAGATAAAGCAAATCAAAAAGATGGGCGACATGAAATCATTAATCGGTATGATACCGGGCATGAATAAAATGACCAAGAATCTTGATATCGATGATAAAGCATTTAATAAAGTGGAGGCCATTATTTTTTCCATGACCACTGACGAGAGAAATAATCCGGAGTTACTTAACATGAGCCGTAAACGGCGCATCGCTAAAGGATGTGGCCATAATATCCATGAAGTAAATATGTTCATCAAACAATTTGATCAAATGCGAAAGATGATGCATAAACTCACCAAAGGAAATAATATGAATAAGATGATGGAGAATATGCAACGTATGCAGGGGAAATAGAGAGGCAAGAAACGAGAGACGAGAACCGAGAAGGGAGATACGAGAGCTGGGATTTGTAGAAGCCTTTACTTAAACGTTATTATGCACAATTTCAACAAGCTGGAAATTTGGAAGCGAAGTAGAGGATTAGTAGTTAGTATTTATAAACTGGTCAAAGCATTTCCCAACGATGAGAAGTTTACACTTACTAGTCAAATAAAGAGATGTGCAATCTCTGTTCCGTCAAACATAGCAGAAGGATGCGGAAGAGGAACGAATCCTCAACTCATACACTTCCTGGATGTAGCGATTGGATCATTATGTGAACTTGAAACGCAGCTTTATTTAGCCTATGATCTTTCATTTGTTGATGAGCAAACACTAAACTCAGTTTGTAATGAAATAATTGAAATCAGAAAAATGACTTTGAAATTAAGATCATCTCTATAATTCAAGAGCATGCCATCTCGTCTCTCAAATCTCGTTTCTCGCTTCTCACCTCTACGATCTAAAAGTATGCGTATATTTGATCAACAAGTTCCTTAAGTTGCTTACCGGTAAGGTAGGTTGTTCGATGTATCGATCGGTGTTGAGGTCATCATTAAAAACAATAAATAGATCATTACCCTCTTTTGGATTATATCTGAATCTTAAATTGGCCAGGAAAGTATCAGATTCGTTGTTGTATTGAATGAATGAAGAAATAGATAATTTAGTATTGAACATATACAATCCTTTCAACCTGGTGACGATCAATGTTTCTTTAATGTCTCCAAACTTTAGATAGTTATAAATGATGGACCCGGAAAGTTCCAAATAAGAAGATGCTGTCCAATTTGGTGATAGTGAAAGGCTGAAACGGGATCCGTCATAGAATGCACCTGCCTCGATTTCGTAAGTTGCAAATAATGGTTTATTGAACTGGCTGGTGTATTCCAGACTAAAGTTTAGGAATTTATATTTTCCAGGATCAATGATTATATAATCTGTAATCTCAAACGATTCGAATATCTGTTCAAATCGATAGTCAACTCCAACCTCGCCCATTGTTCCTTTGCGAGAATTAAAACTCCATTCTAGACCACCAAAATAACTTTCCAATTTTTTTTCCTGGTTGTTTTGGTATAGATTGCCTCTCCAGGATATGCTATGTGCTTGAATCCAGGATTCTTCTGGAAGCCATCCATACCCAATCCGTTGGCCCCATCTCCAAAAATCTTCACGAGTCTGAAACCCTAGACTTGGATCAAATTCTTTTCCGGATTTGGATAAGCTGGTCCCAAATAAAAATCCTACCCGGCTCTGATTCAGAAATGACAAATAGATTCTGGAGGCATCTATATCGAAGGGCCTTGCTTTTAATTGGGGTGTAAAACTTTGAGCCCATTTCAAATTGAGCAAAATAGCATCAGTAATGCTTAGCCGGGTATCTATACCAACATTTGTGATATAATTTCCATGGAAATCAGTTTGATTTGTATAGATCAACCCAAGATCAGAATTTTGATTAATAATCTGCTTTTTCAATCGAATAACACTGTGGTTTAATGAGGGAACCGTATCAATAGATTCGGTCTGCATGGATAGAGCGCCTATATCTAATCCGCCAACGCGTCCAACAATTCGGGCGCCTCCATAAATCCGGACCGTTTCCTCTTCTTCTATACCTATGCGGCGGGTATAGAATAGCTTATCCTGGCGGCCGAAATCAAAATTGAATATACCAGCTCTTTCCTGAAAAAATAAACGTTTCTCCGGGAAAAATAATGAAAAGCGTGTTAAGTTGATTTGTTGATCATCTGCTTCTACCTGGGCAAAATCTGTATTGACCGTAAGATCCAGATTGAGGTTATTCGTGATTCCATATTTTACATCCAAACCGGCGTCAAATGAAGGGGTTGAATTACTGGTATATTTAAGTTCGTCATCATCAATTAATGACTCTTGCAGCAGACCTCCGATCAAATAGGGAGCGATATACAACGGTTTTCGCCGGGTCACCTTCTTTAATTGAATTTCATGGGCCATCGATGGTTTCCATCCACTCCATTCGCCAAATTCAGGACTTATTGCAGGAAATATATCTACTTCATTCTTTCGGGCTATATATCTCCAGGAGATAAGGCCCATGGTCACATCGCCATCAATAGTTTGAAAAGGTATACTGGAGAAAGGTACCCGAATTTCTACAAACCATCCTTCATCATTGATCTGGGTAGCCACATCCCAGACCGCATTCCAGCTTATATTAATTGGGTTTGATCCATAGGCATCGTTAATTACATTGAGATCCAGTCTTAACCCGTTAGGATTCGTATAAAAAGCTAAACCATTTTGCTTGTCATTATATGAATCAAGTACAAATCCAAACCAATCTGTATTGCCAATCATGGCATCACGCTTAAATGAATTAGCAAGAATTTTATCCGGTTCTTGGTCATAGAGCCGGCCAGCTACATAAAAGTATTCATCATTATAAGCAACTAATATTTCGGTCTTTTCAGTGGGTTGTTCCCCAAATAAGGGTGTTTGAGTGACCAGGGATAACGGTTCTATTGAATTCCAGGCTGATTCATCGGGGATTCCATCAAATATTATTGATTCTTGTAGTTTTACAATGATTAATTTCTCATTTCCAAAGACAGAGTATGGTAGTCCAAAAAAGAGAAATATTATACTAAATAAAATCAGCTTCATTGTTAATTCGAAGATATCACTTATTTTACTTTTAATTAGATCCTTATTTATGGAAAATATTAGATGTCCTTGGCCTGGAAAGGACCCACTATATATACATTATCACGATGTGGATTGGGGGGTGGCGGTTTATGATGATCGAGCATTATTTGCCAAACTAATTTTGGATGGCGCGCAAGCCGGACTTAGTTGGATTACAATTCTTAAAAAGAGAGATAATTATTACCAGGCATTTGATCAATTTGATCCGGTAAAGATTGCTGCCTATGATCAAAAAAAAATTGACCAACTGCTGCAAAATCCAGGAATTGTTAGAAATAAATTGAAAGTTAACGCTACCGTTACGAACGCCAGGGCGTATCTGGAAATAGCATCTCGTGGAGACAGTTTTTCCAATTTCTTGTGGAACTATGTGGATCACAAGCCTATTGTCAATCAGTGGAAATCTATGAATGAAGCACCTACATCTACCAAAGAATCGGATGCAATGAGTAAAGCACTTAAACAGGTTGGGTTTAAATTTGTAGGTACGACCATTGTATATGCTTTTATGCAAGCGGTAGGTATGGTCAATGATCACCTGGTAAGTTGTTTTCGCCATGAAGAAGTCATTAAGACTTACCGGTAAGCAGGTCGATTATTATGATAGTTGGTCAATAGAATGTTCCTATTATTTCCAAAAAAACAAAATTGATTAAATGAAAATTAATTGGTTCTTATTTACAATTATCTTCTTAATTAGCTCAGCTTGTTTTCGTTCAAACATACCCGTAATTGAATATGATCAAACTGAGAATAGGAAAGAAAACTTTGAAGCACTGGATCAATGGTTCAATGCATTATGCGAAGAAGGCCTTTTTAATGGCTCTGTTTTAATTTCCAAAGAAGGACAGCCATTGTTGTCTGCTGCTTATGGATACATTGATCATACTCATACCGATAAGCTCACAACTGATTATGCTTTTAGATTAGCTAGTGTAAGCAAGCAATTTACGGCGGCAGCCGTCATGCTACTGCAGCAAGACGGATTGCTTGCATACGATGATCCTCTTAGAAAATATATCCCAAAACTACTTTGGGATGATGTGACCATCAGGCATGCGCTGACTCATACTTCAGGGATGCCGGATTATGAGGAGGCTGCCCGTTCTTCTTGGAAATTTGATGATCCACTCACCACCGAAGAAGTGATCAGGCAGTATGCCATGCATCCTGAACCTTTGAGGTTTGAACCCACAGAAAAATATGAGTACAGCAATACAGCCTACATCTTATTAGCAAAAGTTGTTGAGAATATTTCAGGTAAAAGTTTTGAAGACTTTACCAAAGATCGGATTTTCAACCCACTAGGTATGCACCGAACTAGAGTCTGGAATTTGTTATCAAAAGACAATTCGTTCGATAATAAAGCTTATGGATTTGATGGAAACAAGCTTTATGACTACACTAATTTAGATGGTGTTGTCGGTGATGGAGGTATTTACGCTTGTGCCGAAGATTTTCTGCAATGGGATAAATGTTGGTATAATCACTCATTAATTAGTGAGGCGAATATTGAACTTGCCTTTGAACCAGCTACTTTAAAAGACGGCAAAAAGTCTTATTATGGTTTTGGATGGGGACTTTCCGAAAATGGTAAGCAAGTGAGTCATACAGGTGAGTGGGTTGCTGCTCGAACCTTTATTTTGAGGGATTTGGAGTTAAAATCTATGGTGGTACTGCTGGACAATTCTACAAACAAAAGACTGTCTGATGTATGGGAAATTCTGGAACTATTTCTTGAAGATGGGAAAATAATAAGTGAAGAATAATATTATTCCTTTAGCGCTATGACCATTTCGCGCTTGCCAGGTGGTCCTGGGACTTTTGATACCTTTAGGTGTAAATCTTCCAAATTTCTTCTGAAGTGTCCTTGACAGCAATAGGTTACCAGAATAGCTCCAGGCAGCATATTTTCGGTTACTTTAGATATTATGGCATTTTGCCAAAGCAACGGTTGTATTTGGGGCGAGAATGCATCATAATAAACCAAATTAAATTTATCTGTAAAATTTATTTGTTCAATGTCCCCTTGCAACTTGTGCAATAAGAAGTCATTAATTTTTACTTCTTGATTCCAATGGGAGGTATGTAGTTTGATAAATTCTTCTTGATTCCAGTTTTCTAAAAAGGAATGATAATTGAGTTTTTTAGCAAGGTCCAGCGGGATAGGATGTTTCTCTGCAGCATAATATTTTATGCTCCGTTTATCATCTTTGTTAGCTAAAAGGGTGAGATAAGCATTAAGCCCTGTACCAAATCCTAATTCAAATATTTTTACTTGTGTTTCTGTGGGATTGCACTTTATCCAATTCAAGAAGCCTTGTTTAATGAAGACATGTAGACTCTCCTGGATGGCGCCATGATGTGAATGATAGGCTGCCCGGTAAAAATTACTAAACAGCGAGTCAGAATTATCTTTGGTCTTTATTATTTCTAAATCAACAACTTGCTGATTCAAGGAAGGGTATTAAGGCGTATATTGAATAAAATGATGGCTAGAAAGGAAGTGCCGTGATTACATTGGTTGCAATGTTTACAACATCTAAGTCTAGTGAAAAATCACTAGGGCATCCTATTCCTCTGTGGCAAGAGCTAAGGCTCATCGTAAGTAAAACCATTAGACCTGCAAATAATCTGTTATTCTTTTTCATCTCTGAAATTAGTTGTTTTGACTTATGTTTACAATATTTATACCAAAGTTAACGAATGAATCTTTCTAATTATTACAATATTCCCAGGAAATTACCTCAGTAGACAACCAATTATTCCCCTTCTTTAACTTTGAATTTCATCGATAGGACGGGGAGACTGGCTCTTACCCACAAAAACCAAACGGTTAATTTAATTTTCAAAGGGATTTCAATGCAGGTTAATGATCTGCATTTCGTAATTTTACAAGCATGTTTAATTCCGTTGAAACTATATTTATGAATACAGTAAGAAACTTGGAACCTAAATTAATCTGGAATCATTTTGAAGCACTAAATAAGATTCCGAGACCTTCCAAAAAAGAAGAACAAGTCATTGAATTTATGCGTCAATTTGGTGAGTCGCTGGGTCTGGATA
This sequence comes from Lewinellaceae bacterium, assembly GCA_024639065.1. Taxonomy (GTDB): domain Bacteria; phylum Bacteroidota; class Bacteroidia; order Chitinophagales; family Saprospiraceae; genus JAHEJC01. The sequence continues at coordinate 6,774 of JAHEJC010000207.1, forward strand.
CTACAGTAGATCGCGTTGGAAATGTAATTATCAAAAAACCAGCGACGGAAGGTTTGACAGATCGAAAAACAGTGATTTTACAATCACACCTGGATATGGTTCATCAAAAGAATGCGGACACTATTTTTGATTTTAATAAAGAGGGTATAAAATCTTATGTTGAAGGTGATTGGGTTCGTGCTGAAGGAACCACTTTGGGTGCTGATAATGGTCTAGGCGTGGCTACTATTATGACTTTGCTTTCATCTGATAATATACCACACCCACCTTTGGAGGGATTGTTTACGATAGATGAAGAAACCGGTATGACTGGTGCCAAAGGATTGGACCCTACTTTGCTTGAAGGCTCGATTTTGCTTAATCTGGATTCAGAAGATGATGATGAGTTAACCATAGGTTGCGCAGGAGGAGTCAATACCAGTGTGACCAGAAAATATATTACCTGTGATCAAGATGATGGCTCGGTTTGTTATGAAATTTCTATTAAAGGATTAAAAGGTGGACATTCAGGCGTAGATATCCATTTAGGCCGAGCCAATTCAAATAAACTGTTAGTTAGAATACTTTATAGTTTACGAAATATTGATATGAAAATAGGAGAATTTAATGGGGGTAGTTTGCGCAATGCAATTCCACGTGAAGCTACTTGTATTATTAATATTCAAAAGAATGATTTGCCCAAGATTGAAAATAGAGTAAACGAATTGTTTGAGGAAATTAAATCAGAATATAATTCTTTAGAACCAGGATTGAACATCACTATTTCACCTATCGAGTTCGCAGGTCAGGTAATGGATGAAATTGATCAGCGCTTGATTATCCAATCCTTGTATGCTATGCCCAATGGGGTATTTCGGATGTCTCCGGATATTGAGGGATTGGTGGAGACATCTTCCAACTTAGCGAAAGTTGAAATTGCAAAAGGCCAGTTTAGTTTGACCAGTCTACAGCGTAGTTCCTTGGAAAGTGGTAAAGTTGATATTACCAATGCGATACGTTCCACTTTTGAGCTCATCGGAGCAGAAGTAAGTCATGATAGTGATTATCCAGGATGGGCTCCAAATCCAGAAAGCCCAATCTTAAAAGTAGTTGAAGATACCTATACAGAATTGTTCGGAGAGAAACCTAAAGTAGCAGCAATTCACGCAGGTGTAGAATGTGGGATTATTGGTGAACGGTACCCCGGCTTGGATATGGTCTCGATGGGGCCAACAATTCAACATCCGCATTCTCCTGATGAACAGGTGAGTATTTCCTCAGTCAATAAATTTTGGAAATTGTTACAAACCGTCTTGCTGCGAATTCCATTGGCTGAATCATGAAATAGGTGAAAAATGGTGAAGTCGTTCATACGAGAAGCAACCAAAGATGATTGTGCCATGATTGCAACTATTTACAATACCTATTTAGGCGTTGCTTCATTTGACCTTACGGAAAAGCCTGAGGCATACTTTTGTAATATTATCCAACATCAAGATGAACGGGAAAAGTTGTTAGTCATGGAACATGGCCATGCTATTATAGGGTGGGGGATTATAAAAAAATATAGTGATCGGGAAGGATATAAATTTGCTGCTGAAACCTCAATTTATCTTCATCCTGATTTCATAGGAATGGGTTTTGGCACTCAATTTAAAAAACATATCCTCATGAAGTGTGAAGCATTAGGATATAGATATCTGGTGGCTAAGGTGTTAGCTAAGAATACACAAAGCATCAAGTATAATCTTAATCTTGGGTATGAAATATGCGGATTGCAAAAACGGATCGGGTATGTAGACGGCATATGGGAAGATATTGTATTGATGGAATATCATATATGAATAAAGGCGTATAAATAAGAACAAGGTTGGTAGTTTAGTTTTTATTAAAATTTGAGGAAGTGGAACCTCCAAAATGGAAATGGTATTTTCTTTAAACTATCAATCTGTTAACAATTTGATTCGTTCATAGTAAACCATAAACCTTAATTCATGAAGACCATAGGATTCGTATTTACCTTCTTTTTCGTTATCAATTTTACTTTTTGCCAAACTTATCCAAGGACCTTTTTTCAAGGATATACAGCTGATGTTCAAGGCAATCGCTTTGGATATCACTCTCCCTTACCTAATGTGAATACCTCTTTACTTTTAAGAGGGCGGCAGGATTATATGGCCATTGCATGGTCAACCGGGCAGGTCCCTGCTCATTATTCGGAGGAGTTTGTCCATTTTATTTGGCTTTTTGGCATGGATGTTACAGCGGATCCGGTTGACTTTCAATTGCACGTAAATAATAAAGAATGGTTTTCTTTTAGTAGCTCTCAAACAAGTGAAGTAGGACTCATTAATTATCCAGGAAAAGAGGGAGCTATGCTTAGTTTCAATGTTACTATGCTAGATAAGCATAAAGACCAAATGGGATTTGCCATTCTAAAACTGCCAGTAAGTGCTATCCAACTAGGTGAACCTAACATTTTAAAGATTACCACGACTTCTGAGGATAACAATGCTTGGTTTATGACCTATAAGGCCGCCTTGTCAGAACAAATTGATATTTACCAAAACAAAGTCGTTACAAAAAAAGATGGCAACTTATTTCATTCCATTAGTGTGGATTTTATTCATCTGAGTGAAGATGCCACAGTAAAAATTTTAGTGGGAAACATTCAAATGAACTCCAAACTCATAGCTGGATTTAATAAGGTTGAAATTAATTTACCTAAAGTTGAAGATACCACGGAGTATGAAGCTGAGATCATCGTTGCTAATAGAACATCTATTAGAAAAAAATTTACCTTGACTCCAATCAGAAAATGGGAGATTTTCCTGGTGCAACATACCCATACGGATATAGGCTATACCCGACCACAAACTGAAATTTTACCAGAACACCTTCGATACATTGATTATGCATTGGATTTCTGTGACCAGACGGACGATTATCCGGAAGCCGCAAAATTTAGATGGACTTGTGAAACTTCCTGGTCAGTCAGAGAATATCTCCGTAGCCGGCCACAGGCGCAAATTGACCGTTTGTTAAAACGTATCGAAGAGGGAAGAATTGAAGCAACTGGTATGTTCCTGAACTATTCTGAGATTATTGATGAAGCGGCCCTCGCTCGACAAACCAAAACCTTAAGAATGCTCAAAAACAGTGGGATTGATGTAACGACTGCTATGCAAAATGATGTCAATGGTATTGGTTGGGCCATGGTGGATAACTTTCAAAACACAGATGTTAAATATCTTACCATGGGTATTCATGCTCATCGGGCTCGGAAACCTTTTAATAAACCTACTTCGTTCTGGTGGGAATCGCCTACAGGGAATCGACTATTGGCTTACAGAAGTGAGCATTACATGCATGGTAACTCGCTAAGTTTAACTACTGGCCAACAAGATGTATTGAGGAAAAACTTATCCAATTACCTAACAGGCCTTGAAGAAAAAGGTTACCCTTATGATAAAATATCGCTACAATTTTCAGGCTATGTCACCGACAATTCGCCACCATCTACGGTAGCCTGTGAAATCATTAAAGCATGGAATGAGCAATATGAATGGCCTAAATTACGCAGTGCTTTGGCTAGAGATTTTATGATATATCTGGATGAAGAGCATCATGATGAAATGCTTACTCAGCAAGTAGCCTGGCCGGATTGGTGGACGGATGGGGTAGGGTCAGCAGCTAATGAAACCAAAGTAGTCAGGCAGACCCATGCTCATGTATCTGCTGTTACTGCCATATTATCTATGGCTAAACTTAAAGGGGTAACCTTGCCTTCAAGTATACTTCAAGATGTGGAGGCTGTTTATGATAATTTGCTTTTCTATGATGAGCATACCCATGGTGCCTCCGAAAGTGTGTCAGACCCACTCGCACAGAACACCATTAACCAATGGGGAATGAAATCTTCTTATGCTTGGGAAGCAGCCAAAAAATCGCACGTGTTACAAGAGAAAGCACTCGCCTATTTCGAACCAGCCTTAAAAAAATTCAGCCGGCCAACCATCGTGGTATTCAATACGTTGAATTGGAATCGTTCCGGGATGGTCAATTTATTTATTCAACACGAGGCCGTACCGCCTGGTGTAGA
>JAHEJC010000585.1 GCA_024639065.1 Lewinellaceae bacterium
CGTTTTCAATGGTTAGTCCGCCACCGCTGGTATGCATTTTATGGATCCCGTCTACACCGCTTAATTGAATACCGCCTCCGCTCGTATGCAATTGATTGGACATGCGGTGAGGAACCTCTATTTCAAACGCAATACTGGAATTTTTGAAAATGGACATTTTTGATTTTCTTTTGGCCTGGGCAATGATCTGATTACCATTCTTTTCCATTTTTAAATCAAAATGATTGAGCACATCATCCAATGCTGAATCTGATTCATCCAGGATTCGTCCATTTTTCCTTACGATTGCTTTGATAATTACTTGATTGCTGCTATGCCCAGTCACTTCGATTTTCCCGCCAGATGTAGTAACTTCCAAGTTGCCAGGCTCGTTCAGTGTAAAGGTTTTAACTAAATCAGTTAATGCGTATACGCTGTGGGTGGTGTGTGCAGCCTTATTTTTTATTTGATTAAATGCCAATGTGCCTAAAGCAACCATTAAGATAGCTGCAATTGGGAATAAGATTCTTAATAAGTTTTTCATTTTAGTTAGTTTTATATAATAAGACGATATACAACCAGGATAAGTTGCATCATTTATTTAGAATTTTTGATCTTATAAAGGTATGTCAAAAGTTCAGGCTTTATACAGGTCGTTCGACCAACTAATTGATTTTCTGGTCGAATCTTTCAATTGATTTAAAGGTATTGGGGGTAGCTTTTCGTTTTCTCTGCTTATTAAAGTTTTGATTTATTATTTGAAGAAAAAATTGAAGGGGTGAATTTTGGTTTCAATCGATATATTATATAAAATATTTACCTTCGAAGAGAGCAGAATCAAATTGTATGAATCTTAAAGATGTTTTGTTATTCTTTACTCGACCTCAAAGTGCTAGACTCCCTCAACAAGTTCAAAAATTAAAAAATTTTAGCGAGGATATTTATAGTCAATTGATCGCATGGCATCCGGATGAACTTGAACTTATATCATTTCAACTCGCCAATGTATCTTCAAAAAGAATAGATAAAGCAAGAGAATGGAAAGGAATTATCATGTCGATTTTTCATGAATCACTATTTACACTGGCAGTCAGAAAGTTTAATAAAACCGGCTCGAATGCATTAGTACTTATACGGAATAGCAAAATGGACTGGGTCTTTAGAATGAAAGACCGGACTTCCATTGTATATATTAATGGGCAGGGTGCTGCCAGAATCAAATCGGATGGAACTATGGTGCCTTTCAAGCGTTCAGGTATTTTAGGAAAATCCACTAACAACAGTTATGGAAATTCGATTTTATCCATAAAAGGAAACGAAATAGGGGAAGTAAATAAATTTGAAATAGATGCCGGATTCAACCAAAGAGCCATTACAGTGATTAAAGAATTTGAAGATGACGGTGAACGATTGTTGTTTCTAACGTTAGCTCTTCACCGCATTGCTCAGATCTTGATAAAATAACGGTTGAGATAATTTGAATTAAATACATCAATACTTTTTAGGCATTACCTCAATCTAAACCAAGCAGCTATTATTAGCGCTCGATAAAAGAAGGAGCCTGCTGGTACTTGTATAGAGTATCTGTTAAAATGGTTACCTCTTTGGTCACCCAATTCATCAGTCCAATGTGGAATTGGGATTGAGCGTTATCAAACATTCAATGGCCTACCACGTGCCGTCAGAGAGCCAATCATGCCACCCTTTTTCTTGATCATTTTCAGTATCTGGAACATGTACACGATAAGTAAGCAGGTAATTTGTTAAGTCGGATTCTTTTGGACTATCGTGATCATTAGGTGAAACACAAGTCATTAAAATAATTGCAAGTATCAATACATATAAAAGCCTTCTAAGCTTTTTTAATTTCAGCCATTTTTTCCTTGAGCATATTCGAAATTTAAGAATAATTTGCCTTAGAAAGTTGGCCAGCGAATTAGTTGTTCATTTCTTTTAAGAAATCTAATTTAAATTGCATTCAATGAATTAAAAAAAAATTAATACTTTCACTCTTCTTTTTCAACCAAATCAATGAAATAACGTTACAGTTAAATAATTCACAAATAGCATGAAAGTACTTGACCAAGTAAGAATTATTATATATAGAATGCATGAAAAAGGATTAGAAATATTTATTGTGCCACCAGGTGAAGGTAGTGATTGGTATTTACCTTATGATGAATTCATTAAGAAATACCCTAATTGGTCAGAGGATGAAAACTGTATTGAGTTAGAACCCATTCAAAAAGCGGATGGTACGTTTATGAAAGCCGTCGCGTTTGAAGCAGATTGGCACGATATTCCTTCGGTTCGAGGTCTGGTAAAAAAAGATTTACATTTTGTAAGACATAAAATTGAACATAAAATAGAACAATTAAAACCTCATACTGAAAAAGGCGCTTATGTTGCCTTTAAAGAGGTATTTAAAAAAGTGCTTCCACACGAATATGCCTTCCTTAAAGAGTTAAAAGATATTATCCTAGATCGTAATTTAGTAAAGAATATTTAATAGACTGCTCTGCTCCGAGCAGTCAGAGACGCGAACGCTTCGCTGCGAGACAGCGAGACGAAGAGACAGAAATTGTATTTGGATGGTCACTAAGTATATTTATAAACTGCAGTTTCCCCGTTTCAAGGGGACTAAGGCTAAACTTGAACTCCAGTCTACTCGATTGATTCTATTTAACTTTTAATCTTTTTAATTCTTTAACTGGCTTTAAAAGATCGCTTCGCTTTTAGATGTGTGGGCATTCTAAACCCCTAAACGCATCAACCCTTTAACTTTGATGGAGTCTCAATCCGTGCAAGGAGATAATCAAAATTTGAACTCCAGTCTGCTCGATTGATTCTATTTAACTTTTAATCTTTTTAACTCTTTAACAGGCTAAGATCGCTTCGCTTTTAGATGTGTGGGCATTCTAAA
>JAHEJC010000208.1 GCA_024639065.1 Lewinellaceae bacterium
AATCTGCTTGCCAGAATATACGCCAACTGAATTGTAACACCTTATCTTGATCCTGTTTCCAGGTGAAAATGTAGGCGATTAATGCAATCCCCAGAAAAATTCCGACAAAGAGGATGATAAATCCAATGATCTTTTGTACACGTTCATCCGACCAAGAGAACTTTTTTTGTGTTTGTTTTTTTGATTTTCGGGATGCCTTCTTCTTCGAACTACTCGATTTCTTGCGTTTATTCATGGGAAAAACAATTAATATATTACATATAAATGTAAAGTGTTATAGGCGCAAATATAACATAATACATATTATAAAAAAATGTAATGTATATAAAAATAATAATACTTTTACGCGGGCAGAATTCCGAATTTATATGTAAAGCATTGTTTTACAGTAATTTATACTTAGCCTCTTCAGTCAACAACATGCTTAGTTCATTGAAAAAAAGAGATTTTTGGATTCGTGGCCAGATAGTTACACCAAAAAATATATTCTTGTAGCTGAAAAATAATGAATGAGAAATTCAAGAATATTTAATCCATTGATTAGCAATTACATCAGTCAATTATATGATGAAAGCGGTTAAATATTTCTTTATTTTATTAAAACAAATTGTAACTTTTAGGACGAGCCAATCGTAACAATAACAAATGGATACGAAGGACTATAATCATTGTGTAAAAACATACGCTGATAGCTTATATAGGTACCTATGCCGTAGTTATCGAGATGAAGAAATGGCCAAAGATGTAGTTCAGAGTGTATTTGAAAAATTATGGATAAAACGCAATAACCTTAAGATGGAGGAAGCAAGAGCATATATGTTTACCATGGCCCGCAACAAAGCAATCGATATTTGGAGAAAAAACCATCGCATAATTGCTATTGAGGAGTACCATGATCGCCAGATTGCTTCACCCCAAACGCAAGCCTTTGAAGATCTCGATTATGTCTCTTATTGTCTGAGAAATTTAAAAGAGAATCAGAAAACCATTTTGCTCCTCAGGGAGTATGAAGGACATTCTTACGAGGATATTGCTGAAATTATGGGCATGTCTTTGAGTCAAGTAAAAATAATTCTATTTCGTGCCAGAAAAAAAGTCATGGAAACGGTTAAAAAAAAATCTGAGGCAATATGAAAATTAATCAATTAAATTATGAAGCTTTTGCCATAGATTATCTGGAAGGAAATCTATCTGATGAAGATCAGCTTGTAATGGAAGAATTTCTTCGAAGTCATCCAAAGATAAAAGAAGAAATAATTAGCATGGGAGCCTTTGAGCTTCCGGTGTTTCAAGCCATAAGTTATCCGGAAAAGGAAAAACTCTACAAATCCTCCAGGAAATACTATATACCGATTTTAGCTATGGCAGCTAGCCTATTCCTTTTAGTAACCATTGGCTACCAATGGATGAATAATAAGCATCATGCGGGTAGTCAAGATTTTCAACCCACCTTGGTAGATAATGATCCTAAAGAGGTTTTATCCAATGAAATAGAAATCAAAACGGAAGAATTGTTTGAGCCTGAGGAGTCAAATCAATTAAATGAAAGCGATGATGATAGCATTATTAATTTAAACAATAACCAAATAAAAAGTACACTAGTTTTCGAAGAAAAAGCAGAGAGCCCTGCAAAGGAAATTTACAAGGATGCAGAAAATATTGCGAAAAACTTGCCTCAGAACACCTTTGCAGAAATGAAAACGGTGGACGATGAATCAGCCGCAAATGCATTAATGACTGCCCAACTTCAAAAAGCTGAGCGCATGTCCAGGGATGTTTTTGATATTGTTGCCTTGCAATCCAAGAATGCTCAGCCGGTATCCAATAAACCAGTGGTTGAGTCGGTCGAGCTTATTCTATATGATATCTCCGAATCCATCTCTAAAACTAAAATTGCAGAAGCAAAAAAGAATTGGAATTTCTCTAAACTTATTCAACCCGAATCTTTTGATGGCAAACAACTGTCCAACATTAAAAAAGCCATGGTTCCTGAAGCATTTACGAATTTATTTTCAAGAAAATCCGCTAAAACTGACTAAAATGAAAAATATAAATAAAAATGTATTGATGCTGTTAGCCTTGATATTTTGCACGACTTTAGCTACCACACAGGTTGATACGAGTGAGACCGTCTACGCAGATACCGTCAGAAGAGTAAAAATTGATGTAGATCGAGGAGGAGAAAATAAATACGTAAATGTGATAAGACGAAAACGCATAAAAACAAGAGTCAGCTTACTTGAAGTTGGATTGAATACCTTGGTCAATACCTCAGATTATAAATTGGAAAACGGTATTAATCCTTTTGATTTAGACATCATCAAAAGTAAAAACATAACGTATTATCCCTATATGCAACGGATCAGTTTGATTAAGAGAAAACTTAATCTTATTCACGGTCTGGGGATTCAATATTATGAGTATAATTTTCAAAACCCGGTCAGGCTGTTACCAAAAAATCCACAAACCGAATTCACCTATCAGGATAATCTGGATTTAAAAAAGAATAAATTGAAGATCCTATATTTATCCCTACCGGTCATGCTAAATTTAGAAACCAATCCGTTTAAGTACAGCCGTTCATTTAGATTATCTGCCGGTGTAGAAGGCGGACTGAGGGTCCGATCCTGGACTAAAAGAAAAAGTGATGAATTTGGTAAAGTAAAATCAAAAGATGACTTCAATCTGAACCAGTTTAAACTGGCGGTTAGAGGAGAGATTGGGGTAGGTATTTTCAACTTATTTGGTACATTAAATGTCACCGAATTATTCGATATTGATCAGAATAATGGCTACGAAATATATCCTTTGACCATAGGGGTAAAATTGCTACCATTTTAAAGATAAGTAGGGTAAAATGATTTTAGTTTTTACGATTTGCTACAGCTTAAATTTGATTTCAACGTTTTATTAAGTGGTTCGCTGAATCATAACCTTGCTTAACTCTTTTAGAACAGAGGTGTCAATGTCAATCTTATCGAGCGCTAAAAAAGCCTTTATTTGATATTTTTCGATTGCTTTTAAGCAAGCCTCTTTTACGCGATTCCTATTAAATATATCGTACACTTTTTCAAGCCTTTCAGCATCTTCGATTTGCCGATTTTGATAGATTTCCGAGATCAATTTTTGATCGCTTGCGGACGCAATTTCTTTCGCCTTAATATACGGAAGCGTTTTTTTTGCTTGTAGTATATCACCTCCAATTTTTTTGCCAAACGATTCATCACCATAGGCATCCAATACGTCATCGAGTATTTGGAAGGCTATACCAATATTTTTTCCATATTCATAAAGAGCCAAACAAGCCTCTCGGGAGCCTCCACCAAGTATACCGCCCATCTGAAAAGCAGCGCCAATAAGGACTGCGGTTTTACTACTGATCATTTGGATATATTCTTGCTCATTGACATCAAGTCGCGATTCAAAATTGATATCCATTTGCTGACCTTCACATACCTCTATGGCGGTTTCAGTTAATACCCTGGACAGATTGTGAACCGCATGTAAATCCCTAATTTTAAGTATATAATGATAACAATAGATCATCATTACATCTCCTGACAATATAGCCGTGTTTACATCGTAGCGTTTATGAACGGTTTCTTTACCCCTACGAGTGGTCGCTTCATCCATGATGTCGTCATGAAGCAAGGTGAAATTGTGAAACAATTCTACCGCATAAGCAACTGGCAGACTATCCTTCCAATCGGGCTTAAATAGATGATGTCCTATTAACAAGCAAATCGGTCTGAAACGCTTCCCACCCAAAGACATTATGTACTCAATAGGTCTGTATAACTCTGATGGTGTATGATTTTCAAACTGGGAATGATTATATTGATCAAAGGCCTCGAAATAGGGGCCTACGATTGATTGATAATTTCTTGTGTTCATGATACAATTATAGGATTTTATTGTCGGCTTGTCGATGGCTTATATACATTTTTTAAAGAACCTTGATTTTTTATGCTTAGATGAAATAATCGAATTTGATATTTTTCTCTGTCAACTGGTTGGATATTCCAAATCAGTTTAATCAATGTTTATGTTTAGTTATGATCTTGTTACTTTTTTGACCCATTATCTCAGTTCACATTTGATCTATTTTTTTTGCTGAATTTATATTTAAGATATTAGTCAATTCATTTCTCTATTTTTGGATTTATTTTTGACAGGGATTTTTTTACCTATTCGTTTTAGGCGTAATCCTGGTTTATATTAAATTCTATAGAATAACCTAAATTTTAATTTATGATTTTTCGACTTATCTATTTCATAACCATCCTAATCTTTATAAGCTGCCAGCAGAAGGAGAGGGCTGACTTGATTATTATTAATGCCGATTTGGCTACAGTTGACGACCGGCAAGCTGGTGATGCGATCGCAATTATCAATGATCGCATACATGCAATAGGTTTATCTGATGATATTAAAAAACTAGCTGGAGATGCTACTGAAATCATAGATGCCCAAGGAAAATTTGTTATGCCGGGATTTATAGAAGGGCATGGCCACTTTTCAGGACTTGGACAATCCTTAATGAATTTAAATTTTTTGAAATCCAAAAGCTGGGAGGAGATCGTCTCCATGGTAGAAGAACGAGTGAAAACAGCTCAGCCAGGTGAATGGATAACTGGAAGAGGATGGCACCAGGAAAAATGGACTCAAGCATTAGAAAATAGTGTGTTGGGTTACCCATTTCACGATCGACTCAGTGCCATTTCACCGGACAATCCAGTTATGCTTAGCCACGCTAGCGGACATGGCTTGTTTGCTAATTCCAAAGCCATGCAAATAGCTGGTGTTTCCAAGGAGACCCCGAATCCATTTGGTGGAGAAATTGTTCGAGATGGACAGGGTGAAGCCATTGGCGTTTTTGAAGAAAGAGCCCAAGCCATTATCCGTGATGCGTATGCTGACTTCCGAAATACCATATCCGATGAAGAGAAATTAGAAAATTGGAAACAAGGGATTCAGCTAGCTGAAGAAGAATGTTTACGCAAAGGAGTGACTTCTTTTCAGGACGCAGGAACCTCAGTCAGTCATATTAGGCGTTATGAAGATTTAGCCAATCAAGGTGAACTAGAGGTGAGATTATGGTTGATGATTCGGGATAATGTGGATATTCTAAGGTCCACTGCCTCAGATTTCCCAAAATTGAACATCGGAGGTCATTTTCTCACTATCCGGGCTATTAAATCAGCAGTCGATGGGGCATTAGGTGCTTTTGGTGCCTGGCTATTAAAGCCTTATAATGATAAAGCAGACTTTATAGGTCAAAATACAACCAAAGTTGAAGATCTCAAGAAAGTAGCGGACATAGCGATGGCTAATGACCTTCAATATTGTATACATGCCATCGGGGATCGAGCCAATCAAGTAGTGCTGGATCTATATCAAGCCAGTTTTGAAGCTAATCCCCATAAGCAGGATCTTCGCTGGAGGATAGAGCATGCCCAACACCTTGATACAGCGGATATTCCTCGTTTCAAAGAAATGGAGATTATCGCTTCTATGCAAGGGATCCACTGCACTTCGGATGCACCTTTTGTCGAAAAACGCTTAGGTGCTTTTCGGGCTAAATATGGATCCTACCCGTGGAGGTCCCTACTGGATCATGGTGTGGTGATTGCTAATGGTACAGATGCTCCTGTTGAAGATGTGGATCCCATCCAAAGTTTCTATGCATCCGTAACCAGGAAAAGAGCCGACAGTGGATTTGAATTTTTCCCTGAACAGTGCATGACCCGGGATGAAGCACTATATTCATATACCTTGGGAAATGCCTATGCAGGATTTGAAGAAGATCTCAAGGGATCGCTCACCCCAGGGAAACTGGCTGATTTAGTAATCCTGGACACCAACCTACTTACTTGTTCGGATGATGAAATTTTGCAGGCTAAGGTGGTCAATACAATAGTCGGTGGTGAAACAAAATACCAACTAAATTAGAAAATCCTTTCTGGTTCAAGTAGTCATCATTTATGGATGATATTATGAGGGAAGGCATTCATAAATCAGTGGCTTGGCCAATACATTTAGTCCTGTTCATATTGAATCATCAATAACCAACATTCAATTGACGAACTTTCGAATACTGAAGATGCACGTCTTTCTCTGGTCTATTGTATACAATTCTGTGAGGCTTTTTTGATTTAATAGTTTGAGTATTTGTCATTTATCTTCGCCATTAAGCAGCTCATTAATTGTCAAGTAATTCGTGCCTATTTCGCTTTTAGTTCTCCTCTTGGTCTGTATTATTTAGGTCTCTTTATCCCAAGTCTCTTTTTCTATTCCTACCTCTCAATATTCTATATCAACCTGCAACTTTTACTCCTAGTCAATCGCCTTAATTTTAATCAAGTGTCAAAAAAGTGCTTGGATACAGCTATCCCAAAAAAATAGAAAACACGAAATCATGAAAAATAAGATTCATAAGTAAATATTTTTTGGAGCCTTGTTGAGTATTGGTTGGGTGATGGTTTCTCAAGCTCAAATTAAGTCGACATTAAGCAGTTTTAATAAGATAATTATTGGTCCTAAGGTGGATCTTGTCCTCTATCAGGGTGATCAAGAAGCAATACGAATTGATTTTGACCATATTGAGGAAGACAGAATTAATTATAAAGTGAGAGGCAAAACGCTAAAAATTTATCTGGATGACGCCGTGTATGTTGAAAAATCAATAAAACGAGGCAGAGATTGGTCCTGGAGTAGAAAAAAGTATGCTGGAGTTGAAGTGGTTGCCCATGTTACCTATGCTGAATTGAAAGCATTGGATGTGCGAGGAGAGCAGGAAGTAGAAGTAATTGATCCTATCGATGCCCCGAAATTTAAATTGAAATTATATGGCGAACCACAAGTAAATCTCAACGAGGTGATTTGTGGTCAATTCAAGGCCAAAGCTTATGGTGATGTCAGGTTAAATGTGAAGAATGGGAATTCCGTAGAACAAATCTTCAGATTATACGGGGATTGTGAAGTTTATTGCAGCAATTTTAAAAGTAATAATATTAGAGCAACCTGTTTTGGTGATTGTAAACTAAATATCCATCCTGAATCACTGGAAATAACCGCTTTTGGAGACGCCTCCGTTCGATATATCGGGAGTCCGGATATAAATAAAAGAATTGTAATTGGAGATTTATCTTTTGAGAAGATCCAAAAGTGAATTTTTTGAGCTACGGTTAACTAGTATAGAAACAGGAGACTACAATGGATTTCCAATGTCGTTTTATCCTGGACTTACACTAGGAAACCCTTTAGAAATAAGGTTTTCCTGCGTATTGTTAGTAATAGAAAAAATTACCAGTCCCACATTTGCAATCCTGTAAAATAGTTATATCTTTGCATTCGCTTTTGAACGACCTAGCTGGATTTGGCATTTTTAGCGGGTATTTTCAGCGATTTTTAATGTTAAATTATTTAGAAAAAATAAACTATGCCTACAATTAATCAATTAGTGCGATCGGGGCGAAAGCAAGTAATTACCAAAAGTAAGTCCAGAGCACTGAATGCTTGTCCTCAGAAAAGAGGGGTGTGTACGCGTGTTTACACGACCACTCCAAAGAAACCGAATTCAGCTTTGAGGAAAGTAGCTAAAGTGAGATTGACGAATCAGGTTGAGGTGATTGCATATATACCGGGTGAGGGGCATAATCTTCAGGAACATTCAATCGTGTTGATTCGTGGAGGACGGGTAAAAGATTTACCTGGAGTAAGATATACAATAGTGCGAGGTGCATTAGACACTGCTGGAGTAAATGATCGGAAGCAGTCCAGATCAAAATATGGAACGAAAAGGCCAAAGTAAGTTAAAAATATAGTTTAGTAGATATTTAATAATGAGAAAAAGAAAGCCAAAAGTAAGAATTATCGCACCGGATCCTCGATACGGAGATACCATGGTGACAAAGTTTGTTAATAACTTAATGACGAGAGGAAAGAAAAATCTTGCTTTTCAGTTGTTTTATGATTCAATGGATATAGTAAAGGAGCGTAGCGGAGAAAATGAACATGAGATCTGGCAGAAAGCGTTGCAAAACGTCACCCCACAAGTAGAAGTTAAAAGCCGCAGAATTGGTGGAGCAACTTTTCAGATACCTACTGAAATCAATCCAGCACGTAAGCTTTCTATAGGAATGAAATGGTTAATTAAATATTCTAAGTTAAGATCTGGTAGAGGGATGGCTGATAAATTGGCCACCGAAGTAATAGCTGCTTCGAAAGGTGAGGGAGCAGCAGTAAAGAAAAAAGAAGACACACATAGAATGGCAGAGGCCAATAAAGCTTTTGCTCATTTTAGAGCATAATCATTAAATAGCATGTCTGAGAAAATTTTAAAATTTACGAGAAATATAGGAATTGCAGCGCATATTGATGCCGGCAAAACCACCACGACCGAGCGTATACTATATTATACAGGTCTGACTCATAAAATTGGTGAGGTGCATGATGGTGCAGCCACCATGGACCATATGGAGCAAGAGCAAGAAAGAGGTATTACAATTACTTCAGCTGCTACTAAAGTTTCTTGGAAATACCGTGATGAACCATATACTATCAATATTATTGATACACCGGGTCACGTAGATTTTACGGTTGAAGTTGAAAGATCTTTAAGGGTTTTAGATGGAACTGTTGCCCTTTTTTGCGCAGTCTCTGGTGTTGAGCCTCAATCTGAAACCGTTTGGAGACAAGCTGATCGATACAAAGTTCCTCGTATTGGATTTGTTAATAAGATGGATCGTTCTGGAGCCGATTTTTTTTCTGTGCTTAATGATATCAAGGATAAATTAGGTGCTAATGCAGTGCCTATTCAAGTACCAATTGGTGCTGAAGAAAATTTTAGAGGGGTTGTTGATTTAATTACCAATCAGGCCATTATCTGGAATGAAACGGATCAGGGAATGACTTACGAAGTGATTCCTATTCCTGATAACCTGCAGACGACTGTTGATGATTATCGTGAAAAATTACTTGAATCGGTAGCAGAGTATGATGAATCGTTAATGGAAAAATATTTTGATGATCCGGCTTCGATTACAGAAGATGAAATAAAGGCAGCAATCCGTGCAGCAGTTATCGATATGAGTATCGTGCCTGTAATGTGTGGATCAGCCTTCAAAAATAAAGGAGTACAGGCGTTATTAGATGCAGTATGTGCTTTCCTGCCTGCACCAATTGATGTAGATGCAATAGAGGGTATAAATCCTAATACGAATGAACCCGATACCAGAAAGCCTAAAGCAGATGAACCTTTTGCTGCGTTGGCTTTTAAAATTGCCACGGATCCCTACGTAGGTAGACTGGCCTTCATGAGAGTTTATTCCGGAACTCTTAAAGCTGGATCGTATGTTCACAATACCAGAACCGGTAAGAAAGAGAGAATCTCCAGATTATTTCAAATGCATGCCAATAAGCAAAATCCAATAGACCAAGTAATCGCTGGGGATATTGCAGCAGCTGTAGGTTTCAAAGATATACGCACTGGTGATACCTTGTGTGATTTGGACAAACCGATCGTCTTGGAAAGTATGACTTTTCCCGATCCAGTAATCGGGGTAGCTATCGAACCTAAAACCCAGAAAGATCTGGATAAATTAGGTATGGCATTAGCAAAACTAGCTGAAGAGGATCCTACCTTTCAAGTTAAATATGATGAGGAGACCAATCAAACAATTATCTCGGGAATGGGTGAATTGCATCTCGAGATTATCGTTGATCGATTAAAAAGAGAATTTAAAGTTGAATGTAACCAGGGAGCTCCACAGGTAAATTATAAAGAGGCCCTGACCATTACCGTTGATCATCGAGAGCGTTTGAAAAAACAATCAGGAGGTTCTGGTTTGTTTGCAGATATGCAATTCGAATTAGGTCCTGCTGATGAAGAGTTTTTACAAAGTGAAGATTTTAAAAGTGGAAAGTCTAAGCTCCAATTTGAAAATAAGATTACCGGGGGGTCAATTCCCAAAGAATTAATTCCTTCAGTTATCAAAGGATTTAAAGCTTGTATGAGCAATGGAGTACTTGCCGGATACACCATCGATAGTATGAAAGTTAAGGTTTATGATGGTAGTACACACCCGGTAGATTCTAAACCGATAGCATTTGAACTTTGTGCCAAAGAAGGTTTTAGAGCCGCTGCCCCTAAAGCAGGAGCAACCCTACTAGAACCTATTATGAAACTTGAAGTGGTATGTCCTGAAGAATATGTGGGGAATGTAATTGGTGATTTAAATAGAAGAAGAGGATTGCCCAAGGGTCAAGAAGTTAGAACTGGTGGAGCAGTTGCCATTCAAGGTGATGTTCCTCTATCCGAAATGTTTGGTTACGTAACTCAATTGCGCACCATTACATCAGGTAGAGCCAGCTCAACCATGGAATTTTCACATTATGCACCTGCGCCAAAAGGAATTGCTGAAGAAGTGATTGATAAGGCAAAGGGAGCTGTTAAAGTATAATTATTAATTTTTTTTGAATTATTGGAATAAGGGTTATGAATCAAAAAATTAGAATCAAACTTCGTTCTTATGACCACAATTTGGTTGATAAGTCAACGGAGAAAATCGTTAAGACTGTCCGCAGTAGCGGAGCCGTTGTGACGGGACCGATTCCGCTGCCCACGGAAAAAGAGGTTTTTACCGTATTGAGGTCACCTCATGTCAATAAAAAGTCCCGTGAGCAGTTCCAGTTACGCACACACAAACGTCTTATCGAAATTTACACGCCTACTCCAAAAACGGTGGATGCACTGTCAA
>JAHEJC010000209.1 GCA_024639065.1 Lewinellaceae bacterium
ATCACATTGCTTTCCGCATCCAAATACATATCCCGGTGTGCTGTGGCTGGAGCCTTTTCTCGAAAATCAATGGAATTGATTTCTCCGTTCTGATTGCGAAGAACCATAAAACCACCACCTCCAATATTCCCTGCCACCGGATAAACCACCGCTAATGCAAACTGGACCGCAATAGCTGCATCTACTGCATTACCTCCCTGTTTTATGATCTGTAAGCCTACCTCACTGGCCTCAGGATGAGCACTTACCACCATAGCCTTTTCCGAATAAGCTTGTTTGGTGATTTGATAAGGTTTTGAAGAGTCTACTGTGGGAGCAGAAATTTTACAGGAGATAATAATGAAAACTAGGATGATGGGAAATTTAAAGAATTTCATGTTTTATGATTTGTCTATAATGCGCATTTAATAAAGGAAGATAGTAAAACGTAACAAATTGATTGAGCTATTATGATTCCGTTTTTTAAAACCAACTCTATTCTGATGATTAAAATTATATGATTGACAAAAAATGCATTATCCTTTGTGCTAAACTTTGACAAATACCTAATCCTATCGATTTAGATGATAGCCTAAAATTTAGTCCACAGACCTGGCAATTCTTTCCGGTAAAGATCGCCATTTCATTAGAAAACGCTACCTTGCACCACCATAAAAATATAGACCTATTGTTGAATAAATTTGTTCTGTTTTTCTTTATGATGTTCGCATTATTTGCCTGCTCCCCGGATGTTGATAGTGCAAAATCATCGGTCACCCAGGAAACCCTTCCGATGTGCTCTATGAGTGGTCAGGGCTTCAATTATATCAATAATGAGGCGCTCAAAGTAGTTGAGAAAATTGCCACGGATCCATTGCAAAAGGAAAATTTCACTGGAATGATCAAACTTGCCGGAGGAAGCTATCAAAGAGGAGGAAACGAACGGACTCCGATGAAGCCGGAATTACCCGGTTATCAACCTCGCCAGGATGAATTTCCAAACCAAACGATCAATATCAAAGGATTCTGGATAGATGAAACCGAAGTAACGAATGCTCAGTTTGCTGTATTTGTAGAATCTACCGGATACGTAACAACGGCTGAGCAACCTATACCGCTAGAAGAGATCATGGCTCAATTACCACCTGGTACTCCACCACCACCTAAAGAAGCATTGGTCCCGGGAGCCCTTGTTTTTAGACAACCACCTGTCAATCCTGCAGGCAATTATTCCGTTCAGGACTGGTGGGAAATGATACCAGGCGCGAGCTGGAGACATCCTCAAGGACCAGAAAGTTCTATAGTG
Source organism: Lewinellaceae bacterium (assembly GCA_024639065.1). Classification (GTDB taxonomy): domain Bacteria; phylum Bacteroidota; class Bacteroidia; order Chitinophagales; family Saprospiraceae; genus JAHEJC01. Next base: position 1,286 of record JAHEJC010000209.1, read on the forward strand.
GGCAAGGATGATTTTCCGGTGGTCCACATATCCTGGTATGACGCCATGGCTTATGCGAAATGGGCAGGAAAGCGGTTACCTACGGAAGCGGAATGGGAATATGCTGCCAGAGGAGGACTCACCCAAAATATTTTTTCCTGGGGTAATTCGACCATAGAAGAGGCTGAAAAGCAAGCTAATTTTTGGCAAGGTGAATTTCCGGTAGAGAATTTGGGGAATGATGGTTTTGAAAAACTATCGCCCGTGAAAACCTTCCCACCCAACGGTTTTGGTATGTACGACATGGCTGGAAATGTCTGGGAATGGTGTAGTGACTGGTATCATGCTAATTACTTTGCTTGTCTAACTGAAAATAATTTGCTCGACAATCCATTGGGGCCTGAGGCCAGCTATGATCCGTACCTGCCAGGGTCTTCTCAAAAGGTAGTTCGTGGAGGCTCCTTTTTATGTAACGACAGTTATTGCTCTGGATACCGGGCTGCTGCTCGTATGAAATCAAGCCCGGATACGGGATTGGAGCATACTGGGTTTCGGTGTGTACGAGACCTTTGAGAAATGCAAGAATGAAATAAATTATGATGAAAGCATAGAAAATTAACCGGTTAAACTTATAAACTCATAAACCTCTAAACGCTTAAAAGATATGCAAATACACGATCCGCACAAACACCTAATTTATCAAGCCAATGAGAAACGGTATGACCAAATGGACTATCGTAGATGTGGTAACAGTGGTATCCAATTGCCAGTCATTTCGTTGGGACTATGGCACAACTTTGGTCATACGGACAATCTTGAAAATGGACGGGACATTTTAAAGACTGCTTTTGATCATGGCATTTGTCATTTTGATTTAGCCAATAACTATGGGCCTCCTTTTGGCGCTGCTGAAGAGAATTTTGGGACCATTTTTAAAAGGGATTTTATACCCTATCGAAATGAATTATTTATTTCCTCTAAAGCAGGATGGGATATGTGGCCGGGACCTTATGGCAATCTGGGATCTAGGAAATACATCATAGCCAGTTGTGATCAGAGCCTGCAAAGGATGGGACTTGAATATGTAGATCTGTTTTATTCGCACCGAAGGGATCCGGATACACCATTGGAAGAGACGATGGGAGCATTGCATCAATTGGTCCAACAAGGTAAAGCGCTCTATGTAGGCATTTCCCAATACAATGCAAAGGATACAGCTAGAGCCGCTGCCATCCTAAAAAAGTTGGGAACGCCTTTACTCATCCATCAACCCAGATATTCTATGTTTGATCGATGGGTAGAAAATGGATTACTGGACGAACTGGAGAAACAAGGTACCGGTGCCATTGCATTTTCTCCTTTAGAGCAAGGTATTCTGACCAATAAATACTTAAAAGGATTTCCCAAAAATTCCAGAGCGGTAAGAGATCCCAGATATTTGACCAAAAATCAAATCACACCAGCGATCATAAAAAAAGTTCAAGCATTGAATGAAGTGGCTGTATCCAGGGGACAATCCATGGCTCAACTGGCAATCGCTTGGTTGTTGAGGGATAAAAGAATTACTTCAGTGCTGGTCGGTGTGAGTAGTGCTCGACAACTAAAAGACAATATTAAAACGACGGACAATATTGATTTTTCTACTTCGGAATTGCGAAAGATTGAAAGAATTCTGGGTAAACGGTAAAGCGGAAATGAATCCATGAAATGCAATCGAACCGTCCATCTCGTTTTTGGGATTTGTTTTTTATTTGTTTTTAACTGCGAGCTGATGTCACAAACCTCTACACCATTAGTCCATATTTTAACAACCGGAGGAACTATCGCCAGTCAAACTGATGCCCCTGCAGTCAAAGGTCATCAACTGATCGTAGCAGTACCCCAGCTTGAAGATCATGCACGGGTAGAAGTAGAAGAATTTAGTCGAATTGGTTCTTCGAAAATGACACCAGATCATTGGCTACGATTAGCCAAACGAATCCAGGAACTTTTGGATACAAACCCTGCTATTACTTCCATCATCATAACACATGGAACTGACTCGATGGAAGAAACCGCATTCTTCTTAAATCTTACCGTTAGATCGGAGAGACCCATTGTGCTGGTTGGCTCTATGAGAGCTTCCAACGAGGTTTCTGCGGATGGGTCAGCTAATCTTATTAATGCGGTGAGGGTAGGGGTATCACCCCAGTCAATTGGCAAAGGAGTTATTGTGGCTATGAATGAGCAACTCTTTTCTGCTCGTGATTTAGTTAAAATTCAAAATCGACGGACCAATGCATTTGAATCCTTGCAAGGAGGATCGTTAGGTATCGTACATCCCGATACCGTCTTTTTTTACCGTCAACCCATGAAGCCGCCCACCAAAACCTCTGAATTTTCAATAGAATCAATCGAGTCACTACCAATTGTTGACATCGTCCAGGACTTTGTGGGAATAGATCCTGCAATACTGGATTATCACCTTAATCGAGGGATAGACGGCCTGGTAATTCAATCATTTGCGGGAGGCAGGGTAAGTGCTGGTACGCGCCAGTGGATAGAAAGACTTGATGGTAATCACATTCCGGTTGTTATTGCATCCAGTATAATAAAAGGCCGAATTGTAGGCAATCCTCATGAAGGTAGATCAGTGATCTTGTCACCGGACTTAAAAGGTAACAAGGCCAGAATATTACTTATGCTGGCCATGCTTGAAACAAAAGATACCCAAAAGATTCGAGATATTTTTAATCGGTACTGAATCTAAATCTATGAATTCCTAATTACTCAACATAATTAATTACAGCCTCCCTGCTGAGTTATAAATGTTGCCCCGGCATTGACATTAAATCCACCATTTAAGTTTACTGAAGAACCAGCCCTATAAATTGTTGATCCACTTAGAACATTACTTGTGGAAGTAATAGTACTTTGTGCTTCATAGGTGTTCACACCTGTATGTGTTTGGTTGAGCGTTAAGCTCGAAGCACAACCTGAAAAGACTCTTAGGTAATCAATCGCAATATCTCCTTCAATTCCACTTCCAGTGGTTACTGTAAATTGGAATTTAGTGTAAGGACTTACAAAAGGTGAAAGATCCCACTCAAATTCTTTCCAATCAGGGCCTATTTCACCCGTGAAAGTTTGTAGAACAGTGTAAGAATTGGTATTGCCTCCAGCGTCTGAAACAGCAATTTCTAATTTACCTATATCTTTTCCCAACATATGTATGGCTAAACTCATTTTTGGATTATTAACACGAGTTAAGTCAAAACAATCCGTAAAATAAATGGCCTTTTTGTTTGGAATATTAGAGCAACATGCTTCGGTATATAGGTATGTTGTTCCATCATAAGCACTACTAGGCCCGGTATTCGAAGTGGGAGTCGAACCTACCCATTCCGTCCAGTCAAAATCGTCAGCGGTGGTTTGGCCTGCGCTGGATCCAGAAGGAAAACTGTTTACATAATCAAATTTATCGACTGTTTTTGAACACAGATCGACCTTGTTTACAACCCAGGAGAGTTCAAAGAAATATCCATCATCAGGCAAATAAGATTTTGACAAACTCGTCTCATCTAAAATTTGAAGTTTTAATACATTTGTCCCGAAATCAAAATCTTCATACTTCCATACTTCAGTTTCTTCTGTTCTACTAGGTATGATATTCCCATTTAATTCCCACTCAATGGTGTAGGTATTTGGATTAGTTAATATCAAATTACTTCCAAATGTGGTGCAGTTTCCGTTAAATGAGAATAAAGAGGTTAAGTTTGGAATTTTGTTTTCAAATGGATCCGCAAGCGAATACATTTTATCAATAATAGCCTCCTTACAAACCGAGCAAAAATCACTTCCTAAAAATTGCATTTTACAGTTGTTATGCGGTTTGTACCAACTTGAGCAATTACCTGACGAACAAGTGTGTTGGTAAATTCCAATGCCCAATATATTTAACCAATCTTTCCATTTTACAGTAGCAGGATTATTGTTGGCGGTCATATTTGCTCTTTCACCGGCAAATTGATCACCTGCATAATATTCATCGGCAAGATCTGCGTAACTGTGTCCCATTTCATGTATGGCAATTTCATTTGCACTCGCATTTACAGAGGAGGTAGCAATCGTTCCTCCGGACCCTCCGTATTCCGTATCATTGACCAACATGATGATCTGATCGTAATTGGGAAACACATTTGCAAGATCCGTATATGCATTAGTAATTCCAGTTCCCATAGGAGCCAACAACCGATGAATACTATCTACATCAAAAGTAGTTTGATAATAAGTATTTCTAGTTTGTACGGGGGATAAAGGCTCTATTACATCGGTAGCAATCCCTGGATGATCCGTTCCGGATTGTACCGAGTTTCTTTTTATAATGAAGAAATTATAAAAATCAGCATATTCTGAATAGGGCGACTCATTTAATAGAGCGTTTACAAAATTTGTTGCATCCGTATTCAACTTATTTGCCGCATGGTTTGCAGAGGTATATGCATCGCCTAGGATGACCACATTGATATGTTCATCACTGTCTCCATTATAAATGATAGTATCTAGTGTCTGGCTAAATATCCCTAAGGTGAACAAGGATAATATGGTTATTAGTATAGCCTTTTTCATTTTCCTCGAAATTTTTTGGTGATGGATGCTTGAGTTCTGATAGCGGTGTGGGGTGTAACTTTCAGCTGAGTAGCTGTAGAAGGAATTGGTCTTCTGATGATATAAGAGCGCATATCCGTATCGACGATAACATGATCCAGTTTACCTTCTTCATTTACATATTCATAATTGATTTTAAAAGGATCCTTAAAAGCCAATTCGTCCAGAATGTTTTGTTGGTCATCAGTAATTTGAAAGCTTACATAATTTGCATCAAATGTGCTTATTTGATCAGTTCTGGTAGGCGTCTTTAATTTTTTTTCAACCACATTGGTGAGTTTGATATCGATCGCATAATTTCCTACTACATCGGTTTTATAAACCTCTACAATAGCATATAAGAACTCGCTGTGAGCTTCTGAGGTTTGACCAAATACCGATTGAACAGCCAAAAAGGCAAAACATGAAATGATGGATTTGATAATGATCTTTTTCATTTGGATAAAATTTTTGCAATTAAATCTGTAGGAATGAATTGTAAAATTAACGGCAGCAGGCATACGGAGTATCACCCAAAAAGGTGATTTCACATAGAATTAATATAGAGGTGTATTGGAAAAAATAATGGGTTTATTCAATTGATGGCTGATTGAAGAAATGATTTTTTATGGCAAGATTTTGAGGTTTGAGTTGAACTAAAATTCAAGCATTCCGCATCAAGAAACTAAATTACATTCACCTTAGTTACGATTTTGGCAGCCAAGGCCGGGAAAAAGCGCTTAATATAAATTCCTAAAATTTCTAAGCCGCCAATGTAGGATTCTTTCTTTCTTTTTTGAATTACTTTAAGCGCCTTTTTGGCAAAGCGTTCAGGGGTTAGTCCTTTCGCCGTTTTTTCATCTAGAATGTCGTGAGGTGATCCATCGGCGGTTAAGGCATTCAAAGAAACATTCGTTTGTATATATCCTGGGCAAATCAGGGTAATTGCTATTTTCTCTCGGTGCAGCTCAGCTCTTAGTGAATCAAAATAGCCATGCAATGCATGTTTAGAAGCCGCGTAACTCGACCGGAGTGGCGTACCCAATTTACCAGACACACTACTGATTACCACTATTTGTCCTTGCTTGCGTTTGATCATTCCTGGCAGTACAGCTTTAGTCAAGGCAATGGTTCCAAAAAAATTAACATCCATGAGGCGTTTTTCAATGGGCAGTTCAGTATCCATAGCCAAGCTGCGTTGAGAAATGCCGCCATTGTTGATTAATAGGTCAATAGCTCCTTCGTCCAAAACAGGGTTCGCGATTTTTGGAATGTCCTCGTGATCCGACAAATCCAGCGGAACCACTTGGACTTTTTCAGGGTGATAGCAACTATTTTTTACTATCTCCAAATCCGTTTTTTTGCGACTTGAAATAATCAAATCAGCACCTTGCTTAGAAAGTTCCAGTGCCAACGCTTTACCTATTCCTGAGGATGCACCGGTAATCCAGATTCTCTTATCTCTTGCTAACATACTATTTTGACATTATGTACCAGAAAGGTATGAGTTTATTCTTTCGATTAATAGATTTCCTTTCGTGTAACCATTTGAAATCAATTGTAGTTTATTTTCAGTACTCAAAACTAAAGTTGGAAATCCGCGAACGCCTACCTGAGATGAATACCTGAAGTCCTCCTTAACCGCTTGCTTCATTTCATCCGATTCAAACATTTCTTGGAAATCATCTCCCGAAATATTTAGCATCCCAACTAAGTCCAAATAAGATTCGAGTTTATTAGTATTTAGATTTTTAGCGTAAAAAGAAGTTTGTATTAATTCATAGAAATCATACTCCAATGCGGGTTGGAGATGTCGTAAAGTAACGACCGCTCTGGCTGGTGGTTCTGTATCATAAACAAATGATGAATCCTGTAATAGGTTGTAATTAAATACCTGTCCACTTGTTTCAGCTACCTGTTCCCAATGATGCTTTAAAAAGTCGCTCAATTGATCTATCGTTTGCGTGTTGTACGGACGCAAGCCTCCCATAACCAGTTTAAAATTTATCTGATTTTTGAATTCTTTGACTGCTTGCTTTAACTCAGGAGCAAAACCATAGCACCAGGAGCACATCGGATCACCGAAATAAATTAATGTGGTTTTTTCAGGTTTCATCCTACAATATTAAAAAAACTAGCATATTTCGCTAATAATGTCCAAGGCCATCGAATTATTTGAATCCGTTGTAACCATGATAGATAAATGGACTAAGGAATAGGAGATTGATCATTTTAAACTCTCAAAAGACCAATTTAAATACATTTTGACCCTTTATTTTATAATATTTATTAAAAAAGATGATCTAGGTCATCACTGGTGATGATTAAGATCATCTTTTTGAGTTTAGATGATTAAGATATTTGCTTTTAATTTGTAAGTGTGGATGAAGATTGAGTGTCGAACCTATGTACCCTCACGAATAAATTAAGTACTTATTCGAATTCATTTTTGAATCAATAAGTAGTTAAGTTCTTGTCTGGTAATTATTATTTGAATAGGTAAGCTAGTTGCTTTATACGGTAGAAATGAAATAGAAAGAAAAGATAATAATTCCATGAATAAAAATATCCTAATTATTCTGGCCATAATCACTATAATCTCAGGTTGTAGTGACAATGTAATTTTAGAGGTAGACTCACAATTGATGAAGGCTATTCGTAAAGCATCAGTAACCGGACAGACTGATCATTTTATTATAGCCAGTTCAGAAGATTATGCATCGATTCCAAATCAAGATCCCAGTAATCCGATTACTAAAGAGAAAATTGAATTGGGTAAAATGTTGTTTTTTGAAACTGGGCTAGCACAACAAGCTATGCATGAAAGCTGCTTAGAAACTTATTCATGTTCTTCTTGTCATATCCCTTCGGCCGGGTTCCTACCAGGTCGTAAGCAAGGTATTGCTGATGGTGCTTTTGGTTATGGAGTCAATGGAAGTGACCGATCCATGATAGATGAATATATGGAAAACGAATTGGATGCGCAGGGAATCAGACCTCTATCTACTTTAAATGTGGCATATGTGACGAATACTTTATGGAGTGGTACGTTTGGAGCAAATGATCGAAATGTAGGTACTGAAAGCCAATGGACTGATTTAGCCTCAGTTAATAAAACCGGTTATGTAGGCCTTGAAGCACAAAATATCGAGGGATTTCATTTGCACCGGCTTGATATAAATGAGCATATTTTAGATGATTATGGATACCGCGCCATGTTTGACAAAGCATTCAGTGATGTTCCTGTTGCAGAGCGATACAGTCAGGAATCTGCTAGTTTTGCTATAAGTGCTTACACCCGAACCGTACTTACAAATAAAACCCCATTTCAAGAGTACCTCAAAGGCAATCCAGCTGCTCTTACTATGAGCCAAAAAGAAGGTGCCTTATTATTTTTTGGTAAGGCCAGGTGTTATAATTGCCACAATAGTCCCTCCTTCAGTTCTATGAATTTTTATGCTTTGGGCACTGCGGATTTATATGAGAATAATGGCTTAAATACGAGTGAAGATGATCCACGGAATTTAGGACGTGGGTTTTTTACTGGAGAAGCAAAGGATAATTACCGATTTAAAGTACCTCAATTATACAATCTAAAAGATTATTCGCACTTTTTTCATGGTAGTAGTAAGTCGACTTTATATGACGTTATTCAGTTTAAAATTAAAGCGCAAACTGAAAATTCTAAAGTGGACCAGGAACTGCTTTCAGCAAAATTCAGGCCGGTAGATCTATCCGATGAAGAAATATTTTCACTGATAGATTTTCTTAAGAATGCATTGTATGATGAAAATGTAGAACGTTATGTTCCGGATGCGGTGCTTTCAGGAAATTGTTTCCCGAATAATGATCATCAATCGAGAAGCGATTTAGGTTGTAATTAAAGTAGCTTGCAATTTGACTTCTTATTCATTAGGATAATTCAGGTCTATCAACGTTCTAACCGTATCCATAGTTTTCATCAATTCCAAGCTGAAAGAAAGTGGAAGTGCACTACTTTCGAGTACTCCATTGCGGATGCAGTTATTCACTTCCATGGTTTCATAAGCAAAGCCTATATACTCATCTTCAAAAGAAAAGGATTCTTCACCAGATTCATTAATCACTGTCAAACTTTTAGCCTCGTGCCATCGTGTAGGTACAATAATTTTTCCATGTGTTCCATAAATTTTCGCTTGGGTAGGCGTCTCAGCAATAACCGAACAATGAAGATTAGCCAACTGATCATTTCCCCAACGCAGAAGTATGTTGGTAGCGGTGTCAATATTGGTATCACTCATAAGTGCACCAGCTTGAATGTGGGACGGCTTTCCAAATAATATATGAGCTAGAAATAATGGATAAATGCCTATATCGAGTAATGCCCCACCCCCTAGTTGGGGGTTATACAATCTTCCTTTGGGATCATAAGGAGCTAAAAATCCAAAATCTGCTTCTAAATATTTCACGGTACCAATTACCTCGTCATTGATCAAATCGAGTAATTTTTGCATGTATGGCAAAAAACGCGTCCAGATAGCTTCCATCAAAAATAACCGGTTCAATTGAGCTTTGGCAATCATCTCTTCCACTTCATGTTGGTTCAGCGCAAACGGCTTTTCACATAAGACATGTTTACCTGCTTCAAGGCATAAGAGTGTATGTTCTTTGTGAAAAGTGTGGGGTGTAGCTATATATATGACATCAATTTCTTTACATTGGACTAACTCATCATAACTACCAAAAGCATGTTCTGCATAATACTGAGTAGCAAATGTCTTAGCTTTGTTTAAGTTGCTTGATCCTGCTGCAACTAATTCACATTGAGGAACTTTGATCAAATCAGCAGCAAATTTGTGCGCAATTTTCCCCAAACCTAATATGCCCC
>JAHEJC010000586.1 GCA_024639065.1 Lewinellaceae bacterium
CAATTGAATGAATTGATGTTAAAAAAATATAATGATCATTACACAAAACTCAAATTGATTTTTGAAAGGACCATTGAATTAATTGATACCTACCATCCCGACGAAATTGCTATAGAAGCCCCTTTTTTTGGTAAGAATGTTCAGTCTATGTTGAAGTTAGGTAGAGCACAAGGGGTGGCCATGGCTGCTGGTTTGTCAAGAGAAGTATCGATTACTGAATATTCTCCTAAAAAAATAAAAATGGCCATTACAGGAAACGGAAATGCATCCAAAGAGCAGGTAGCCAAAATGTTACAAAGTGTTTTAGGACTTAAGGAGATTCCAAAAAATCTTGATGCTACTGATGGACTTGCTGCAGCTGTATGTCATTTCTATAATGATGGAAAACTAAAATCAGATAAAAATTACTCCGGCTGGGGATCCTTTATTAAGCAAAACGAGAAGCGAGTAGGTTGATGGTTTCTTTAGTCAGATATGGATATTGAAATTTATTTATCCCTTATTTCAAGTGTTCTGAAGTTTATTTTAAACGGTTTTTTTATATTTGACTATGCTAAAGTCCCCTTCTCTTTATCAACCCTCGATCAATTTCATAAGATATCAGTGTTTTATTCGGTATAAAAGGATAGGAGCATTTTTAGACGTTATGGGGCTATTGGGCACAGCTCTGTTTTTTATAACATTGCAACTTAATCGCTCTTTTTATAAATGCCTTTTTTTTTTCATAATTATTAATGATGCTATATCTTTGTTTTTTTGAAACCAACAGATTTACCCATACAGCCTAGCCCAATAATTTCCTATTTTAGGGTAGGTCGTTTGTTGTATGCCTCAATGCTTCTTTTTATACTAGAATCATGGATTTATGGGGTTCAGCTCGTAAAAGCAATTAATTCTGGATCGATTTTTTGGATCGTATTTTGGACACTTTTTTTTCTCTTTTCGTTTGTGCATATTTATTTGGTCATTATGGATGGCTGGTCTCGTTACCAAAATTATAAACGTATCAAGGATCAATTTTTTATCCATGGTTTTAATAAGAAAATGACACTTATTTATGTAGGTTCGAAATGCCAACGCATGGCGGCAGAAACGGCGGCGGAAGAATTGGGTATCAAAGACCAAGTGCAACAATGTTATCGTGATTTTGGGGTGAAATGGTACCACTACCTTCCTTATTTTATGGTAAAGGAACCCTTCTTTCTATTCAAAAAAATGTTTTGGTCCCGCACTTTTCTGGAAGATTATTATAAACCTAGGTTTGATTACCATGCCATTAGAAAATCGCAGATGGTATGATTTCTTGCCATCAAATACATAAAAGTTATGATAAAGTAAGAGCCCTCCACAACGTCAGTATTTCATGTGAAAAGGGAGAAATTTTAGGTTTGGTCGGGGCAAATGGAGCCGGTAAGACGACCTTGTTTAAAATTTTACTTGGACTGGTTACGGCGGATAGTGGAAAGGTCGAGATAGCTGGTGACGGTGCAAAAAAAATCGGAGGTATTATCGAAAAGCCAGCGCTCTATCCCTATTTGAATGCACACCAAAATATACGATTATTTGCCAAAATGCAGGGTGCAAACTTTTCACAACAGGCTATAGAAGATTCATTAGTGCAGGTGGGTTTGCCTTTACATAGAAAGGATCCTGTTCGTAATTTTTCCATGGGAATGAAACAACGTTTGGGCATCGCAGTGGCCCTGCTTAATAATCCTTCATGTTTATTGTTGGATGAGCCTTTTTCAGGTTTAGACCCGCTAGGTATAGAAGCACTGAAACAACTTATTTTAGACCTGACACAGCAGACTCAAATGACCATATTAATTTCTTCACACATCATAGACGTATTAAGCACGGTTTGTACAAAGTTATCAATAATTCATGATGGTGAGATCATAAAAACGGGATCAACAAGTACTATTCTTGAAGCTTGCACTAAAAGTTATATGATATGCGGTAAGGATATTAACAAGGCATCTTTTTTAAGCGACTATGATACGGTTTCGAATGGAAATTGCATGACTATAGAGGCTTCTCCTTCTGAAATCTCTGAAATTATATTTAAATTATCTCAGGAGCAAATAGGAATTACTTCGAGCAGGCCTGTACTTGACTTGCAACAATTATTTAATCCGGAGCATAAATGATGCGATTACTTTATATTGAAACCTACAAATTGTTTCGACAAAGCCGCACCTATTATGCAATTTTGGCTCTCTTTTTTATCGAAGCCATTGTGCTATTAAGTGCCTATTTTCAAGGCACAGGAATTATCGATATTGTGTTGGCTAATTTAAAAGAGTCATTCTACCTCCAAGGCAAGTTGCTTAATGGAAATCTAATTATATACTTTATACTCAATTCCTTTTGGTTTCATGTTCCACTACTCTGTATGATCATAGTGTCTGGAATGCTTACAAGCGAATATCAAGATAAAACTATCGAAACGGTTCTAATGCAACCTGTTGTGAAGTGGAAGTATCTGTTAGCCAAATATATTATTGCCAGTTTATTTACTATATTTTTAGTCCTATTATTGGCAGTCACTTCGTTTATGTTGTCCTATGGGATTTTTGGAAATGGAGACTTGGTTGTCTATAATAACGGGCTGACTTTTTTTGAACCGGATGATGCCATCTTTAGATTGGTATGTGCTTTTTTATTCGGAACCCTTTCATTGGTGTTTTTTTCAGTAGTTAGTTTGACGCTTGCAGTGATGCTCAGAGAAAGTTTTAAAACTTGGATCGTGGCTGCGTTGTTTTTGATCGTTTCGACATTATTATTGAAAATAGACTTAGGTAATGATGTATGGAACCAGATTGCCTTTTTTAAATTGAACAATACCTGGCAATATTTTTTTAACCATGACATTGAATGGAACACTATT
>JAHEJC010000210.1 GCA_024639065.1 Lewinellaceae bacterium
TATCTAAAGAAATATTAAAAGCGATTAATAGATCTCGGGCACCGATCACCGTGGCACCGAACTTTGGATTGAATTGACCAGGACCAAAATCAGGTCGCCATACTTCCTCCTTGAATTTTTCGGGAAGCGACTCGTAACCTCCTCTTCGGATGGATTCCAAATTTTTAGTTTCTGGACGTGTACTCGAATGTTCATACAGGTACACTGGAATTCCTAATGCGCCAACTTTTTGTGCTAATTTTTGAGACCACTGAACGGCTTCATCCATAGTCACGTGCTGAATTGGAATCAAAGGACATACATCAATGGCCCCCATTCTGGGGTGAACCCCCAAATGAGTCCGCATATCTATCAGTTTTGCCGCTAGTTGATACAAATTAAAAGCAGCATCCACCACGGAATCAGGCTCTCCGGCAAATGAAATTACCGTCCGATTTGCATCGCTGTTCGAGTCATAATGTAATAGTTTTACATTAACTGTATCAATGATTAGATAGTAAAACGACTGGAGTATTGTAAAATCAACTCCTTCACTCACATTAATGACACATTCCAATATTTTTGCTTCAGCAGTCAAATAATTCATTTGAAAATTTTCTTATTCTTGGCTCCAACATAATGAACTGATTAAAATTATATATAAAATTGACAACTCCTAGACTTGATACTTTGTTTACTTATTAATAATTTACTTGGATGAAATATATTCTCCTACTTGTTGGATTGAGTTTTTTAGCTTCAGTTGAAGGGCAAACGGTTACTATCTCAGACGAGATTCAATTACGCAACGATTATTCGTATGATATTTTGGGCCAATACGATGGCCGAATTCTCCTTTTTAGGAATAAAATCTATAAGCAAGAGATTCAGGTGTTCGATCCTGAAATGAATTTGGTTAGAGAGAAAGAAATTAATTTAGAAGATCGAAAAGCCAATGTCATTGGGGTAGTCGGGGATGAAGATTTTTTTTCGATTTTCTATAATTATAGAAAAAAAGGGAATGTCTATGTCATGATGCAACAGTTCGACGCTGATCTGATGCCGGTGGACTCTGCATTTATATTGAAAGTGTTCGAAGATCAGTTTCTTACACCTGATTTTCAGTTTGTAAGATCCGATGACCGGTCAAAAGTACTTATCCATACCACAGATAGGGATAATGAAATGGATGTAATGGTTATGGATGCAGTGGATCGAGAGATCTGGTGGATCAATCGGTTTATATTTAAAAATACCAATTTAAGACGGGAATTCAGGAAGATTACGGTTAGCAATAATGGAGAGATGCATCTTATGATTGAAAAGAATAATGTTGTTTCCAGATTAGAAGATCATGTAATTGAGTTTTTTCGTTATGGGAGGGGGTTTGAGAGTGCAATGGCCTACATGGTTCCACTCAGTAAAACCGTTAGTTTTGATATTAATTTTGAATACGATAATATCAATAATTGTATTGCCACATTAGGCTTATATTCAGAAAGAAATTTTGGAAGGGCCAGTGGCGTCTATTTTTTTAAACTTACCTTTTCTACTCAGTCACCGGAAATACTGTTCATTCCGTTTCCCGAAGAATTATTGTTAGATGTTTATGGAAAAAATGTAAGTGAAGGCAAGGGTGTAGGGGATCTGGAAGTTCAAGATATTATTCTAAGACGAGATGGTGGGGTCATTATGATCTCCGAAATAAAGAAAGAATATTCTCGAAGACCATATTATACGGAAAGAACGTATTACGGTACAGGATTTAATTATCAAACTGATTTTCACTACGAGGACTTGGTTGTCTTTTCAGTGCATCCGGATGGAGAACCTCATTGGAATACGGTTTTGCATAAACGGCAGTATTCACATGATGATAACGCTATTTATTCTTCTTTTTTTGTTTTTAAAACTCCATCGAAGATTAGATTGGTTTACAACGATGAAATTAGTAGAGAAAATACGGTAAGTGAATATGTTATCCGGGGCAATGGAGAGTTGATACGAAATAGCTTAATGAGCACCGAATATCAAAACTTGCAGCTAAGATTTCGAGACGCTATTCAGGTTTCTTCCACTGAGTTTATAGTACCTAGTCAAAGGCAGTTAAAACTTAATTTGGTTAAAGTAGATTACAAATAGCTGCAGAACCTAATCTTTATTGTTTTCATTAATTTAAGCTTCGGAGTTAATAGCATCATCTGTTTAATAAAAGAAGGTCCTCAAATAATCAATAATTGACTGTCGGTCCTTAATGATCCAGACCGTAATAAAAATGAGTATAACCAAAAAACAACTTTGAAATTCCTTTTTGATTTTTGAAATTTTTCTCTTCGGCTGGTATATCTTACTCTTTTGCTATAGGCCATTGATTATTTATATATCTGCATGTCTTTCCCAATAATTTTGACTTTCTATCTCTTCCATTATTTGTAAATAAGAATTGTATCTAAGGTCACTTATTTCCCCATTTTCCAGAGCCTTCTTAACGGCGCATTTGGGCTCATCCCGATGGGAGCAATCAGCAAATTTACAATCAGAGGAAAGAATAAACAATTCTCTGAAATTATGTTGTACATCCATCGGGGTAAGATTATTAAATCCTAAGGTTTTAATCCCAGGGGTATCAATTATTTTAGTTTCATTATCGGACAAAGTAAACATTTCTGCAAAAGTAGTAGTATGCTGTCCTTTCCCTGTATAATCCGAGAGATCTTTGGTCCTAAGTTTTAGACTTGGATCCAAGGCATTCAATAGACTTGATTTCCCAACCCCTGATTGTCCACTCAATAAAGTTGTTTTTCCTTTTAGTGCTGTTTTCAGTGCAGCAATACCACTGGGTATCAATGCGGAAGTCTTCAACACCGTGTACCCGATGGCTTCATATACTGCCTGTAAATAGCTATACATCTGGAGGTCTTCTTCTGCATAAATATCTTCTTTATTAAAGACAATGATGACTGGAATATTGTAAGGCTCTGTCATCAACAGAAATCGATCTATAAAACCTTGCTTTAAATTGGGATTGACAATGGTTAAAATTAAACAAGCCTGGTCAACATTGCAGGCCATTAGATGCAATTGATGTTTTTTATGTGGAGATTGCCGTACTACATAATTTTCCCGGTTGTAAATTTTCTTGATAAGTCCTTTGGCCTCTCCGGAATCGATTTCAATTTGGACCCGGTCACCTACCGCCACCGGATTGGTCAATCGCATACCGTTGAGTCTGAATTTACCTGTAATCCTGGATTCAATAATTCTACCTGAATCCAACTGTACATCATACCAACTTCCGGTGGATTTTATGATAGTTCCATCGACGGCATTAATCATGGATAGCTATTTTTAAATCTACGGATAGGACCCGCATCAGTGCAGATAAGGTATGGGGATGAACGACCAGATCGAAAATTTCATTTCGCATCTGTTTAATATCGATTAACTCTACCGTAATTTCTTCAGTCGAATCCAATTTAACAGGATGCGTCTTTTCGACCTCTCTGGCAAGATAGTGGTGACATCGATTGTTCATGATGACCGGATTTGAATAGGCAAATCCGAGATAGGCCCAGTTTTCTCCACTAAAACCAGTCTCTTCTTGCAATTCTCTTTGTACTGCGTTTAAAAGTGATTCATCCGGTTCAACAATTCCTCCTGGTAATTCCAGCGAAAAATTTTGAGTTCCAAACCGGTATTGGGAAACCATTACTATTTTGTTATCCTTGGTTACCGCTACTACATTAGCTGTTTCAGGAGCATCTAACACAATGGCATCTAAGTCTATTCCTAAATTGGAATTGTGATAATGGTCCCAACGGGCTTTGAACAATTTTAAGTCCTTTATGAAAGTTTCTTTGCGTTTTATCCAAGACATTAAAGAGTGCTGCTTTTATTAGTTAGCTTCAAAAATAGCATTTTGCGAATGAATAGCGAGAGACAACTCAGTAATCAAATCCGGGTTTTTCTCGATCGCGTTTCCCACTACGATGAGATCAGCTCCGGCCTGTACATTTTTTTGTGCTTTTTCAGGATTAGAAATTCCTCCTCCTATGATTAAAGGAATTTGGATTGTATCAGCGACGGTCTCAATCATTTTTTCTGAAATGGGAATTTGTGCTCCACTACCTGCATCCATATAGATCATCTTCAAGCCTAACATCTCTCCTGCCAGGGCTGTACAGGCGGCTATGTCTTCTTTATTTGCTGGGATGGGATTGGTATTGCTGATATAAGAAACGGTAGTAGGGACCCCTCCGTCGATTAGCATATATCCTGTAGATATGATTTCTAAGGGGCTCATTTTTAAAAAAGGAGCCGTTACGACATGTTTTCCTATTAATAACTCAGGATTACGTCCTGAGATAAGCGATAGAAACAAAATGCCATCGGCTTTATAACTTAGTTGAAATGAGTTACCAGGGAATAATATCAGCGGAATATTACAATGTTTCTTGATTTCCAATAAGCATTGATCGAGCATATCATCTACAATCAAACTACCTCCAATAAAAAAATAATCAACGTGTGCATCGATACTTTTTTGCACAATCATCTCAATATGCTTTAGCCTTAATTTGTCCGGATCGATTAGTACAGCAAATTTTTTCTGGCCTTTTGTCTTACTTTGAATTAACTCATTGTAGATAGAATACTTCATGATGATCTAGTTTCGGTAATCGAGTGGTGGTTTTCTATCTCCAACGAGGGACTGATACACAAAATTTTTCCCTACTCGATTTTCTAATTCTATTTTTCCATCTTGAATTATTGATGCATTATTCATTAAATCTATTCCAGTCAGTGCAATCGTCTTAGCTGCAACCATCATACCCCTAATCCCGATAGACATGCCACCAGCTGCGACAGCTTGCCAACTGTGAGCGCTTGTTCCAGGAACCCAAGTAGCTGTTCTCAATCCAGTAGTGGGGACTACCCAGCTGATATCGCCTACGTCCGTTGAACCACCACGACCACGTTCAATAACCTCAAAAGGTTCAATTTGATTGGAATTTTCAAGTGGTGGTTTTTCACCAATCAGAGTAGTTTGTATTCGCTCAGCAAAGGCTATTTCATCAATCGCATATTTAAAACCCCCTACTAAGTTTAGATTTTTATGCATGAGCTTACCTAAAGTCTCATTTGGCATTACATTATACAAGCCGTGGATGATTTCATAATCCATGGTGGTCCCGGTTCCCAAAGCAGCACCTTCGGCGGCTTTTACAATACGTTCAAAATTTTCCTGTACTTTTTGCATCTCGGGATGACGACAATAATAAAATACTTCAGCGAACTCGGGAACTACATTAGGCGCTTCACCACCACTGGTGATGACATAGTGAATTCTTGATTCAGCTTCTATATGTTCTCGAAGCATATTGACCATATGGTTCATAGCCTCTACTCCATCCAATGCACTTCGACCATTTTGAGGAGCACCGGCCGCGTGACTGGCAATGCCTCTAAATCTAAATTTTGCAGACTTATTAGCCAGTGATGATGCAGCATTGGCACTATTTGCGCTACTAGGATGCCAGTGCAGTACAGCATCAACATCTTCAAATAATCCAGCTCGAACCATATATACCTTACCACCACCACCTTCTTCAGCCGGTGTTCCATATACTCTTATTGTGCCAGATTGGGCGTTTTCTTTGAGCCAATTCTTAATGGCTATTCCCGCAGCCGCAGAACCCACCCCGAAAAGATGGTGACCACAAGCGTGACCGGCAGCACCGTCAACTAATATTTTTCGCTCGGGAATCCGATCTTGAGATACACCTGGCAATGCGTCAAATTCTGCCAAAATTCCAATGACTGGAGCACCGGAACCATAGCTAGCTATAAAAGCAGTAGGAATTTCCGCCACACCTGATTCAATTGAAAAAGATTCTTCTTTAAGTAGCTCCTGTAACAACTTAGAACTTTTCTCTTCTTGATAACCCACTTCGGCATAAGACCAGATAGATTGGGATATTTCTCCGTAACGATCCATATGCTGTTGAATAGATGAAATGATTTTTAATTTATCTGAGCCCACATTACTACCTTGAGCTTGTTGTGCATACATACAACCAGAAAGTACACCCCACGTAAAGCTTAAGCTCAAAAAATAAATAATCATTCGTTTCATATCTGTGTATCTTTCATGCAAATTAATAGAAAGACCCTATATTTTCCAATTTGGATATAGAAACATAGAATTTATACTCATTAAAGAATATCCGGTACTTACCAAAAACCATTTTTATATTTACAAGGTACTTCTGAAGAATAAATCAATGTTATTAATTTCTTCTCAGCTTACTTATGAGCAGGATAAAAATCATTTTTAATGTCAACAACTGGTTATTGTTGTTAGCTATGTGTGGTGCTCGAATTATGTTGTATAGCCAGACAGATGATAAATTTTGGTTTGTTGCTCCGGAAGTAACTGCAGACCATAATGATCGACCCATCCAGATGCGTTTTAATACATTTGCTACCGCAGCGGATATTACTGTTTCGATGCCAGCGAACCCATCTTTTATTCCAATTAGTTTATCAGTCCCGCCATCTAGCTTAGAATTATTAGACCTAACTGAATATATAGATGTATTGGAAAACAAACCCATCGATCAAGTGCTCAGTGCTGGGATATTAATTGAAGCTTCCACTTGTATTACCGCATATTATGAAGTAGATGCCTGGAATAATCCGGATATATTTATCCTTAAAGGTAACAATGCCTTGGGTACCCAATTCTTTATTCCGTTTCAGGACCAATGGAGTAATGATGTGTTTCCTAATCCTGCTCGTTCAGGATTTGACCTTGTGGCCACTGAAGATGATACGCGTATAGTCATTGTTCCCAGTAAAAACGCAGTAAATCATCGAGCAAATGTCCCCTTTGAAGTGACACTCAATAGAGGACAGACTTATAGTGTAGTCGCAGAAAGTAATAGTAGAAATGAGAAAATGATTGGTACTAAAGTGACGAGCGATCGGCCAATTGCAATTACCATAAAAGATGATTCTCAATTGAATGGAGATGGTGGAACGTGTTCAGATATTGGCGGAGATCAGTTAATTCCAATCGATTTGATTGGCACTCAATATATCGTTCCCAAAGGTAGATTGAATACGGCAGATCAAATAATTATCATGGCTGTCCAGGATAACACGCAGATTTTTTTGAATGGAAACTCACTGGCCGACTATACACTAGATCAAGGAGGTCATGCTCGAGTGAGACTTACGGATGAAGTAATATTGATAGAGAGTTCTTATCCTGTTTATGTCTTGCATGCTTCAGGTGTAAATTGTGAAATTGGACACGCCATCGTGCCTCCTTTAGAATGCACAGGATCCAAAGAGATATCTTCTGCTAGAGTCGATAATGGACAATTCTTTTTATTTATCATTGTACCAGCTGGGCATGAAGATGATTTTCTGGTTTCCGGAGTAGATTTTCAAATTAATCCAGCCTTATTTATTGATGTACCTGGAACGTCGTCCTACCGAGTAGCAAGAATAAATGCTAATTTCTTTCCACTAGATGTTCCATTCAGAGTATCTAATACATCTGCTGGATTTCATTTTGGAATTTTGAACGGGGATACTGGAGCCCGGTATGGTTATTTCTCTGATTTCGGTTCTTTGCGGGTAAGTATCTCTGATGAGGTGATATGTCAAGGTGATTTTGTGGATGTATCGGTTAAATCAACTTACTCTATATTAGAATGGTCGCCTACTATGAATACGTCTGAATTTAATTTTAGTCTTGCTCCTATGCAAACTACGGCGTATAGATTAATTGCATCGGACACAGAGTTATGCCGAGATACAGCAATGTTTCGTATTAAAGTAAATCGATCATATGAATCATTTGATACGATTAATGCTTGTAGAAATGATGAGATCATCATCGGGAATCAGTCTATCAATGCGTCAGGTTTTTATTCAGTAAGTTATTTGACAATGGATAATTGTGACTCGGTCAAGCATTATCAAGTGAATTTATTGGATACTTTGGTTACTAACGAAGTAATGATTCTGTGTCCAGGGGAATCGATTTTTGTTTTTGCCGATCAAGAAGTATCGACTCCTGGGACATACTTTAAAACATTCAACTCTGCTCGTGGTTGTGATTCAATTCATATAGTCGATCTGATAAATGATGACGAGCTTTTATATCAAGACACGATTTACCTTTGTGCGGGAGAATCATTAGAGCTTTTTGGAAACGCAGTGACCGAAACAGGAATTTTTAGAGGAACGTTTGCCTCCTCTCGAAGTTGTGATTCTTTACAGATATACACAGTGTTGCCTGCTAATCCTTATGATGAATACGATACTGTATTCTTGTGTACTGGAACTTCAATAAATTTACTTGGGGAGGATATAAACACTCAAGGCATATACATGGCCATGTTGACATCAATACAGGGATGTGATTCAATACAGACATATACCGTAATTGAAGATGACCCATCAAGTTACATTAATTGGCCAGGAAATCTGACCATGAATTTTGGTAAACCAATTAGTTGGACGATTTCAGATGATCCGACTTTCATTGATACAATTATTTGGAATACTTTATTGGGGATCAATTGCATACTATGTACCGACTGGATTTTTGATCCTTACCGCACGACTGAATATGAAGTCACCATAACTACCAAAGGTGGGTGTATTGAAAATCACCGATTTACGGTAGAAGTTATTGAAGAAAAGCCTATTTATTTTCCCAATACGTTTAGTCCAAATGGTGATGGCATCAATGATTTTTTCACAGCACTTACACCTGAACCAGGTTCAATCATTGACTGGTTGGACATATACGATCGCTGGGGTAATCGTATTTTCAGGCAAACTACTTTTCAACCCAATGATGTGAGTATAGGTTGGGATGGTTTGAATAATAGTGAACCTGCGATGATTGGTGTGTATGTTTATCAGGCACAAGTAACTTTTCAGGATGGCCGGGTATTTATTTATACGGGTGACATCACCTTACTTCGTTAATTTAAAAAAGCAATTAAACTATAAAATGTACTAACTCCTTAAAGCGGTTGACCCGACTACTTATTTCGTATTGAGAAAGATTCTTTAGTTTGTCCAAGCTGAATTCTTCCACGCAATAAGAGGCCATGGCTGATCCATAAATGATGGCCGTTTTTAAAACTTCAAAAGAAACTTCTTCTTGGCTAGCGATGTAACCCATAAAGCCTCCAGCAAATGTATCGCCTGCGCCAGTTGGATCCTTCACTATGGCCAACGGCATTGCTGGCGCAAAAAATATCTTGTCTTCGTGGAATAGAAAAGCTCCGTGCTCCCCTTTCTTTATGATTAGATACTTGGGTCCTTTCTTGAAAATTTCTTCTGCTGCATGAACCAAAGAATACTTGCCACTTAATTGTCTGGCTTCATCGTCATTAATAATCAACATATCCACATGCTTCAATGTCTCATGAAGCGCATCCCAAGCTACATCCATCCAAAAATTCATCGTATCGATCGCTACAAGCTTAGGTCTTTTCTTTAATTGTTTGACCACACTTAACTGGATTTCAGGAGTCAAATTGCCCAGCATGACAAATTCCGCTTCTTGATAAGATTCAGGGATGACTGGGTCAAAATCGGCCAGAACATTTAGCTCAGTGACTAAAGTATCTCGCTGGTTCATATTGTCATGATAACGTCCTGACCAAAAAAAGGACTTTTTGTTTGGGACGATTTCTAATCCCTCTAGATCCACTCCTCTGGATTTCAATAAGTCAATCTCTTCGTTTGGAAAATCATCACCAACTATAGAAACCACTTGAATGTCTTCTAAAAAATAGCTTGCTGCCCAGCTTATATAGGTACAAGCGCCCCCAATGACTTTTTCTACTTTGCCAAATGGGGTTTCGATATCATCAAAAGCCATGGTGCCAATTGTCAATAAACTCATCTGTACATGTTGTGTTGAAGTAATTAAAAAGGCTGGATTTTTTACAAACCCAGCCTTATGTCACTTATATGTATGTAAGGATTAATAAGATATTGTGATTATCTATTATGTAAAATTAATAATTTATAGCAAAAAATAGTTTTTCTGCAGGGCTAAACTTACTATAATCATTAAATAATACCTAGATCTTAAAAGTGTGTGCTAGATATATTGACTAAAACAATCCTATCTATGACTTACGTTCTCTTTCATTCCCTCATTCTATGATTTATCTGCCCTAACTCGAGGAAGTAATGAATTAATTTTAATTTGTTTATCAAGCACGAAACTATGCATTCAAAAAAATAGATAGTTGATTAGTCCCCATAATCAAAATAGGACAAACATAAATCACATTTAACATCTTAACTTAAAGTTACTTTGATGGTTCTATGATGTGGCTATAGGATAAAACAGGTTCAAGACGGGAAAAAAGTCTTTTAAAAATCAAGATTTTGGACAAGATCTAATTTGGCTATCGAATCATTTTCCTAGTAAATCCAAAATGAGACACACCTTAAATTATTTTTTTCACTCCATCCAGTCTACTGGAGTATCTGGTTTGTATTTTCTTTTGGTCTTTGCTCGTTGAATTTGACGATCCAAAACTAAATGAGCTAACTGAATATTTACAGGAATTGGATTTTGTCCAAAAATTATAGATTCAATTTTGTGCTCGTCAATGTCAAGGCGATAAAAATAACTGAATAATAAGTCCGGGTTATGTTCTAGCATATAGGCAATTTTATCAGCTAGTTGCTGAATAAAATCTA
>JAHEJC010000211.1 GCA_024639065.1 Lewinellaceae bacterium
TTTTGGAAAAGGTGTACTTATCGAAAAATGTGCCTGTGAAACATGTACCGAAGAAGAACATCAGCGAAATCGAAGAACCACCTTTACCATTTTAGAATAAATTGTTCTACGACGGATCGCTCGCATCTTATTCGCTTTATCTTGGTGCACTTATTTTTTTATTATTTAAATTGCCCTAATTTCAAATTACTGGCACTGACATAATTCCGGATCTTTAGCTAGATCTAATTTTTAATAGGTAATTTTATCAAAAAATTAGGATGCATATGAACGGGAAAGCTTCATTGCTTTTAACATCAGTTTTGTTCATTTTTCTTTCTTGTCAGCAAGACATTCCCGGCACTCAGGGACCGCTACATGCCGAATTCATTTTGGCGAAAAATGAACTTCCAGCTTATGAACTAGAACTGGATCACGCTCATTATTTGCAAAATTGGAGTAAGGAGTTTTATCATAAGGGTTTAGTCACCTACCGGACGGTTTGTTTTAATTGTCATGGGGACAAAGATCAACCGGGCTCTATACCAAATTCCACTAAGTTCTGGCAAGACTCATTTAAATACGGTTCAGATCCCTATTCTATGTATCAGACACTCACCCAAGGAGTGGGATTAATGGCCCCACAGGTCAACTTGAGCCCTCAGGAAAAATATGGAGTAATACATTTTATCCGAGAAGAATTTATGCGCGATCATAATCCAAATCAGTTCAAAAAGATTGATTCTCTTTATCTAGGATCATTGCCACGAGGTGATTCTTTAGGCCCTGATCCACAGGAATATAAACCATGGGCGGAGATGGACTATGGAAATTTTTTGATGTATACCTATGAACTTTCGGATTCCACTGCTCCGGAAAGAATTATTTCCAGAGGGCGAAGCCCATTAGCCAATGAAGACTATCAAGACGTAAACTTTGCTTACAGGGGGATTGCGATTCGTTTAGATCCGGGACCGGGAGGGGTTGCAGCAGGCAAAGCCTTTGTTTTGTTTGATTTGGACTTATTTAGACTCGTAGGATTCTGGACCGGAGAAGGATTTATAGATTATCGAAGCATTTTATTAAATGATGAACACAATATATACCCTCGTACAGTAGGAAAAATTCAATTTGAAAATGATATCATGCCTGGGTGGGCAAATCCGGAGACTGGCGACTTTAAAGACCCGAGATTTGTTGCAGTTGATGGCCGTGCATTTGGGCCCTTGCCCAAGACATGGGCTCATTTTAAGGGATTGTACGTACACAAAGAAAAAGTAATACTCAACTATTCCGTAGGTGATGCTGAGGTACTGGAAATGTTTGAATTGGAAAGAATGGAGTCTACACCTTTAATCAGCAGAACTATTAAGGTTACCCCGTCTTCGAAAGAACTTACCTTATTCATAGGTGATGACCGGGTCGAATTTGGTACTGTAGGTCAGGGAGGACAATTGGATAAAATAGATGATAAATGGCTTCTATTCATACCTGAAAATACGGCTATCAATATCAGGTTGACGTTGCAAGCAAAAAGTAGTTCTGGTGAAACTTTTAAAGTAGGTCCTCCGGAAGACATTGCTCAATATATTAAAGGAGGAAAAGCACTATATGCGGATCAAGTTTTAACTACCCCCATTATCAAAGGAAATAGATCAGTCGCGTACGAAGTGGATGTCCTTACATTGCCTCAGACCAATCCATGGAAAAGTCGAATGCGGCCAACCGGAATTGATTTTATAAATGATGGAGAAGAAGCTATCGTGTGCACTATTGATGGGGAAGTATGGCGAGTTGAAGGCATTACGCAACAGGAAGGTTTGCTCAAATGGCATCGTATCGCTACTGGATTATTCCAACCTTTAGGCATAAAATATCACCAGGGCGAAATATACGTTGGTTGCAGGGATCAGATCGTTAAATTGAAAGACCTAAACGGAGATGGAGAAACAGACTTTTATGAGAGCTTCAATAATGATCATCAAGTTACCGAACATTTTCATGAATTTGCAATGGGATTACAAACGGATGATGAGGGTAATTTTTACTATGCAAAGAGTGGACGTCATGCTCGTACTTCGCTGGTTCCTCAGCACGGTACCTTAATTAAAGTAACTTCAGATGGCTCCGCGTCAGAAATATTAGCCAATGGATTTAGAGCAGCGAATGGTGTATGTCTAAATCCGGATGGATCATTTTATGTGACAGATCAAGAAGGTTACTGGAATCCCATGAATAGAATAAATCGAGTGACAAAGGGTGGTTTTTATGGTAACATGTATGGATATAATCCCCCAAAGGATAGCTCAGATGAGGCTATGGTCCAACCCATGATGTGGGTTGATATGAAATATGATCGTTCACCGGCTGAGTTGCTTTGGGCAGAAAGTGACCGTTGGGGGCCGCTGAATGGCAGTTTGTTAAACCTGTCATATGGATACGGTAAAGTATTTGTTGTATACCCCCAAATTGTTAATGGAGTTCAACAAGGAAGTATGATTGAATTACCAGTAGCCCAATTTCCTACTGGTATAATGCGAGCCCGTTTTAACCAAAAGGATGGTCAGTTTTATGGCTGTGGTATGTCCGCTTGGGCCACGAATCAAATGATTCAAGTAGGCGGGTTATATCGGATTAGATATACAGGAAAACCACTCCATATTCCTATTCAAGTCAACGTATTTAAGGAAGGCGTTGAATTGATCTTTGATGAAGCATTAAATGATAATATCGCTATGCTTCCGGATAGTTATACTATAAATACCTGGGACCTAAAACGGACTCGGAATTATGGATCAAAACGATATAATGAGCAAAAACTGGAAGTGAATAAAATTACCATATCAGATGACCGGAAAACGGTCTTAATCCATCTGCCTAATATTAAACCTACCTGGGTAATGGAAGTCCTGTATCGATTAGAGAGTGAAAGAGGTCATTCATTTGAAGGGGCTTTGCAAAATACAATTTATAATCTCGCTAGTAATGATAATTCAATGTTGTGGCGATCCTCGGAATAACTTAGACGCTTTCACAGCTAATCAATTCTTTAAATACTTTCTTTTTAAGAAAGATAAAATCCATCAATGCAGGCTGGAGGGTGAAGTGCGCCCTTAAACCTCAATGCTTTTGTTGAATAAACAACAACCATCCCAAAGAACTTGAGTTAGCTTTTGAAGGTTTTATCATCCATGATATTAAAAGGACCAATGGAAGTGTAGATGGAATCTCTGTCAACGACCCCAGGCTTGTTCTACTGATTCCTCAGTCTGAAATGGATACCAACGTCTCGATGGGGCAAAATCCTGGCTATTAACATAGCTGATACGGATAAAAAAAAGGGGCTGCTTTTGTAGCCCTTTTGTTGTAGTTTATAACCTGGACGAATAGGAGAATCAATCAGCTAAAACGGAAAGTAAATATTTCTTATGTGTTTTTCCTAAAGGCAATTCAATACCATTTATTAAATATACTCGATTGCCTTCCACGTAATTGATCTCTTCCTTATTGATCGTATACGATTTATGAATTCGCACAAATTGAGATTGGGGTAATTTTGATTCAAAACTTGATAATGTTCTGGGGGTTAGATAAAAGGAATCCGTTAACCATACCTTTACATAATTTCCATATCCTTCCAAATATTTAATCTGGTCGATGTCTACTTGAACGTGTTTTTTATCCACTTTAAGCAGCAAAGTTTTGAGTTGAACCTGAGCTGCAGGGGTATTGTCCTGGCCTAGATATCCTTTTTTTAATTTATACCGGGAGTAAGCTTTGTGTACAGCTTTTAAAAATCGCTCCAATCGATAAGGCTTAAGTAGATAATCACATACATTCAACTCATAACTTTCCAAAGCATATTCTTGAAAGGCTGAAGTAATTATAACGATAGGTGGTTTATCTAAAATGCGCAAAAGATCCAGCCCCTTAATTTTAGTCATTTGAATATCGAGGAAAAGTAAATCCACCGATTTTTTTTGCAGGAACTCTAGAGCCTGTGCAGCAGAATAAACTTGACCTACAATTTCAATAAAAGGAGTTTCCCGAACGTAATTTAAAATCACTTGATGAGCTAGTGGTTCATCATCAATAATTAAAGCGGAAAGCTTCATGCAGCATATAGATTCAAATTAGCTTTAAAGATACTATAGTCTGCTTGTAAATCTAAATCATACATTTTGGGGTAGATTAATTCTAATCTTCTTTTTAAATTTTGCAATCCAATTCCAGATGAAGAACTTTCATCATGCTCCAAAGAATTTGCGATTTCGAAGTAAATATCATCATCTCGGTTGGATATCCGGATGTGCACGAAACAATCGTTCTCTGCACATTCCACACCATGCTTAAATGCATTTTCAACCAGCACAATGAGCAGCAGGGGAGGAATAGGTATAGTGGGGTCATCAATGTTATTGGTCATCTTGAAGTCCAGCTGGTTGTGATATCTCAATCTTTGGAGCTGAATATAATCTTGAATATATTCCAGTTCTTCACCAATCGTTACATATTCTTCTTTCCCCTTGTAGATGACATATCGCATTAAATCAGCTAATTGCATGACCACTTCAGGTGTTTGTTTGGACTTTTGCAGACTAAGGGCATATAGGTTATTTAACGTATTGAAAAAGAAATGTGGATTGATTTGCTGCTTTAAAAAATCGAGTTCTTTCTCAGCCTTTTCTTTAGCCAAGTGGGTAATCTTATGGTTTTGTCCAAACCATTCCAAAATGATAATAACTGGAGTGGTACCAAGCATGAAAACGGCTGGTGTTAGAAAATTGGCTTCTTGTATAATTTCCTGATTACCACTTGGTAAGAGACTAAAGTCTTGGGATATGGGAAGATAGGCTAATAAAATTCCAAATACGGGAAACAATATGGAAAAAGTGGCTATGAAGCCCAACGCAAAAATAATGATCCCTCTTTCTTTTAAAAGTTTGCCTATGAGTAAATGCCTGTTGATCAAAAAGAAAACAAATAGAGTTCCAAAGGCTATCATGTATTGAGCACTATAACTAATAAATGAAAATGGATGAGTTATAATTTCTCCCAGTTGAATAGGATCATACAAGCTACGTTCGCCTGGTGGATTGTTCAAGTTGGAGGTGGCCAGCCCTCCAAAAATTAATCCTAAAAAAATTGTAAATCCCAGTAGCAATTTATCCACATCAATATTTCGAATCCATTGGATACGTTTTATTTGTTTATCAAAGTAACGATTGGTAATGAGTAACGCCTCCAAAAATAAAAAGACAGCACCTGTGATCAGAAAAAAATCTGGCGAAACGGGCCAATGACTAATCAAACTGACCGAAGTCATGAAATGGAAGAAAATACCAAGGCCTGGAAAAATGATAAAAGCGGCTAACCACATTAGTCGGTATTTTTGGGTTGGCTTTTCCAATTTGATTTGAGATCTGAACCAGGTAAACAAGAGAACAGGGCTGAAAGTCACTATGGCAAGTGGTAGTAATAGAATATATGTATTAAAGTTGGCGTCATAGGAAATCGTGAAAGTGCTAGTAATGAAGAATAGAGCTGCTAGAAATATCCAGCTATCCCGATTCAGTATGCTATCTAAGGCTTGAAGTTTCTTTTTCATTCCCTAAAATTAAATAAACAACCATTTTGATTAGGATAAAGATGATTAAAGGGCATTTTTTAAGGATGAAAGGAGCTTGGAATGGATATCGTGTCTTTGTGAAACTATTATATGATCCTGTGCTTAGTCTGTACAAATATTTATTTTCTGCGGAATCTTAATTAAAAATTATATTCAATCAGCCCCTTAAGGAAAAATGGTGTCCCAGGAGTAAAGTGTATTTCTTCGAAAGGGACTAATTCATTTGCCAACTTTGATTTTGTGGCAAATTGAGTTTCATTCCAGTTGGTATCAAATAGATTTTGAATCTGTAGCCCAAAGTTCAAACGCTTTAACTCAATTCCAATATTCAGATTTGTTACTGAATATCCTTTTGCCGTAATTGAATTATCGGTATTGGCCGGTCTATCATCCATATAGCGAAACTCAAGACCTCCATATATACCAGAAGGATGTCTTACCTGCACTTCTGAGACCAATATAAAGTCTGGTGCCAGGGGTATGAAGTTATTGCGTTTATCTTCGTTTGTGGCTCTGGCATGAGAATAGTTGGCATCTAGATCCCAAAAAATCCACTTGGACAGTTGGTACCTGACACTTAGGTCCACACCATGCCGTTGTGTTTGACCACTAGGCTCAACAATGCCAGCATCTCCTACATAGACAAATTCTTGTTCCGAAAAAAGGTACCAGTAAGCAGTATTAATCAACATATGAGGAATCGGTTTCCAAATAAAACCAGCATCTGTACCAAAAGCAGCTGGAAGTGTCTTTTCACCACCCTTAGTCAGCACCACCCGCGTATCGTTTGAATGAAATCCCTTTCCTGATTTAATATAGAATTGTAAATTTTTATCGAAATTATATAGGATATTTAGTTTAGGATTTAAAATAGATTTATTGGAGGATTTCGTTTCGTAACTTGTAAAGAGTGCATCATTATATTGGAAGTCAAAATAATCAAATCTCAATCCAGAGTTTAATGTCCATTTTCCAAAATTAAGCTCTGCATTAATGTAAGCGCCTGTATTGGTCTCGTTAATATCACCAAGTTGTATTTGATTTAAGGTTGTTTGTCTATTTAAGGTGTGGGACAATTCGTTGTCTTTACTCTTGTCTGCTCTTATTTGAATTCCAATTTCCCAATTACCAGTAAATTGATTTGCTTTAAAAGTCTGATAGTATTCACTATGCAATCCAAATAGATTTCTGTTTTCTCTTTGTCGTATTTGATCGCCGTTAATTGGATCTTCCAGGAAGAATGTAAAATTAGAATATAATTCAAATTCATAAAAGGAGTAAAATAATGTAGTTGTCACGTAACTATTATTGCTAATAAATTTTCGATGTTTGGCTATAAAATTCGTTCGGCTTGTTTGTCCTCCCTCCGTATCATCAATGGCACCAAATCTTGAAATGAGGCCTCTATCAACTGCTCTTTGAGGTATTTGTCCAGAGGCATCCCATTCACTTGTAAAGTGTGAAAAAGTAAAACTTACCTTGTCAAACTCAGCGATTTTTTTGGATAATTTGCCGAAAAAATTGATTCTATTAAAGTTTTGTGGACTTTCGAAAGGACCATCGGATGAAATAAATTCGGTGGCTATATAGCTTTTGGTTTTAGAATCTTCAGTATTGATCAGATCGAGCATTCCCAAAACTCGTTGAGTTTTAAATTCTCCAATTTCCAATTTTATCAAGCTATTATCCAGAGCATCTTTGGTATTAAAATTTACATAGCCGGCTGTGTTCAGATTTCCTTTATTAGCATAGTATGGACCTTTACCGAAGTCTATATTATTTAAAGTTTCAGGAATTAAGAAATGCAAATCTGCGTAGCCTTGGCCATGCGCATGGGAGACCATATTGACAGGTAATCCGTCAACAGAAATTGCTATATCAGTGCCATGATCTATATCAAAACCTCTAAGAAAAATCTGTTCAGCTTTACCTCCTCCGGCATGTTGGCCGATAAATAATCCAGGTATTTGTCTCAAAATATCTTGTGAAGAATTTACTGGAGTAATCTGAATATCCAAATCCGAAATAATATTTAGTGCATTAAGCTTAGGGCTTATGACTATTTCATCTAACGAGATGGATTTTACTTGGAGTACAATTTCTATGAAGTCGATCAGTGAAGTAACTACTGCATAATTGGATTTATAACCAATATGGGATACTTTGATGGTATCGCCATTAACCACATTTTCTAACTCAAAATTTCCTCCTTCTCCGGTATGAGTATGAATATTATTTCTTAAATTTTGTATCTGGGCACCTGCTATAAATTCATGATTATTATCTCTTACTATACCTGAAATAACTTGTCCTGAAACATCGTTCTGAAATAGAATCAAGAGAATAAATATGAAAATATAATATAAGTTCATCCTTTCTATATTCTCGTCAAACAGTTCTTTAGTTTTAACCATTTCTAGTATCACTTTGTTTTGCAATAATTCTCTTATTCTTGCGAGCTTTACAACTCTAAGGCCCTCATCCCTTGATCAGTTAATCTGAGCAAGGAAGAATATTAGTAAAATCAATCGGCTTTTGATTACTAATTTGAATTAGAAGGCACATCAAGAGGTAATTCAGACCCTTGAAATTTATTCTCTACTGAAAAAATTTTGTTTAATAAATTTTCTGGCAGGGACTTTTCTTCTTTCAAATTCCTCCATTAGTCCTTTATCTTCATAATGAATAGAGAACTTCTCCAATTTTAGCCCTTCATTGGAAATATCTAAAATACCCAGTCTTACTTTTGATTTAGTGAAACAACCAGCAGAACCTAAATTCACGTATCTACAATTTCCAATTGTGTCGTTTGGATTGTGATTATGACCGTAAAAAATCATGCTCGACTTGCTTCCTTTAAATAGCTGGTCTAAATCATTACGCTGAGGATTTTTAACAATTGGTTTAAACCACTTATTCGTCTCGTCTAATCCGTAATGTTGAAAGGTAATTTGCAAGCCATTGTCGAATGCTAATTCGCTCACAAACTGCCAATCCTGGAAGACCCTTCTGTGTTCATGTCCAAGTTGATTATGCGTCCAGTTTTGATGGGCTACTTCTTCATCAGACATCCAAGGGGGGTGTGGGTGAGGCAATCCAAAAGCAAACCAATAATCATGATTACCCATAATAAATTCCAATTCCGGAGTTGAAATGGCTAGCTTGAATACCTCTTTTGGATAAGGACCAATTCCAATTAGATCGCCTACATGGTAAATTTTGGAGCACCGGTGCTCATTAAAAAAATCAAGTCCTTTTTTGAATGCCGGTAAATTTGCATGAACGTCCTGAAATATTCCAATTTTCATTTAATTATAATCTATTAATTAACTCATAAATCATCTTATGGTGCCAAAGTCTATATCCATTCATTTTGAAATTCAATTTCGAACGGTTGATAATTTATATTGAATAGTTGGTTCTAATCCTAATGCATGAAAAACACCATTTATGTATTTCCATTTCACTTCTTGCGATGACGGAATTGAGTTTCTCAATTCAATAAAATAAAGCCAAATTTCTTTTAAATAGGCTATGCCAATTTTTCCTCCTTTTACTTGATCGTTAAGATTAGCATTGTCCATAATTACCGCGTAATTTGGTAAACTTTTTAGCCAAGGCCATCTTTAACTCGTGAAAGACTAAAAAAGTAGAACTCCGGAGCGGGCTCATTTTTGGGTTCAGCAATTTACCTTTAGAAAATCGAATTAATTGTTTGGCATAGAATCCAGCCTCCGCAGCATCTTCCAATTGTTTAATACCAGTCCTGATTACATTATTGTTCAGGTGCGGAACTTGGCCTTTTAAAAAACCAGGAATGTCTTCCCGGTTGGTGATAAAAGGTCTGGCCATACCCACTAGATCCAGTTCTCCGTTTTGTAATACTTCGTTGCAAAAGTCATATGATCTAAACCCACCAGTAATCAATAGCGGAATAGGGCAAATTGATTTGACCTTTTTCGCAAAATCAATAAAGTAGGCTTCCCGCTTTTTGGTACTTTCTTTGACATGTACGGAATCTTCATTCATTAAAAAGAAAGCAACATTTTCGTAGGTGCCTCCGGAAATTTCCAATAAATCAATTTGTTCGCTATCTAACATTTTCACAACCTCTAATGATTCGTCTTCCGTAAATCCTCCTCGCTGAAAATCGGATGAATTGAGCTTTACCGAAACTGGGAAACTGGGACCAACTATTCTTCGAACATCCCGAATGATAGTAATAAGTAGTCGACCCCGGTTTTTAATATTCCCTCCCCAATGATCGATTCTCTGGTTGGTGATAGGAGATAGGAATTGACTTAATAAATAACCATGAGCCGAATGTATTTGAACGCCAGTGAACCCAGCTTCTTTGGCCAGCTGAGCGGCTCTTGAAAAACCCCGGATTATTTGTTGGATATCAGCTTCCGTCATGGCTTTGGGTTTACTAAAAAGACCAATCTTATGCAGTTTTACGGCCGAAGGAGCCAATGGTCGCGTATTGCTAAATTTATTGGTTTGTCTTCCAGCATGTGAAATTTGTACCCAGCACTGATTGCCATTATATTTTCCAGCTTCTGCCCAACGGATTAATTTAGGCAGCATGCCCACATCGTCAAAACAAACATTTCCAGCTGATTCCAAATGTTTTCGATCGATCATTACATTACCGGTAATTAATAATCCAGCTCCTGTATTAGACCATTCTTTATACAATGTTTCATGCCCACTAGTCGGCTCAAAGTTTCGGTTACTAATCCGCTCGGTCATGGCACTCTTCACCAGCCGGTTCTTTAGCGTTACTCCACATGGAAGTCTCAGTTTTTGGTTGATTGAACTCTTTTTCAAAATAGCATATTTATAATATTGATTAAAACGGATTGCTTACATATGGTGTATAGATAAGTATTTTTTGAAGGTCTAATTTATGAATTGATAAGATTTAACTTGGGCCAAGGTATTGATTCTTTACTATTTGTCGTAATTTAAAAAATTAAGTGGTCCTGCCTTAAAAGCGGGGAAGACTCTCCAATTTTTCCTGTGTATCTTGGGAGAGTATCCTGCAAGAGAAGAAATTCACATTTTTCAGATTCAGCTTCTCTTTCCTGCTGGTTTCAATTCTTCTATAGTTGACCAATATT
>JAHEJC010000587.1 GCA_024639065.1 Lewinellaceae bacterium
ATGCCCAGAAAGGGACCATAGACATTAGATTTTATTTTTGACGGTTGAATGGTGCATCCTAATAATAACAGCATGAGTAAACCAAAAGCTACATATTTTCCAGGATTAAAATCTTCCATGAAAGGTTTTTTATTAACCTCTTTTTAAATATTTTATTTCATCGCCAATACGCTAATTTCCCCAACACGCTAACCTGACAATAGGCTAATACGCCAACAAGCTGATTATTGGTACCAAGGTGATTCAGATACTCGAATTACCCCATTTTTAGATGAATTAGTCAGCATATCTCTGGCGCTTAGAAAGCTGTTTCTCCGCTTGGCAATATAATCGGAGTGTTCAGGATTTAAGCTCTGAATCTGCACTCGACCATCTCCGGAATGGATCATACGATCTTTCCCAAGATAGATGCCTACATGGGTTACGCGTTCGCGATCTTTTTCTTTGCGCCCAAAAAATAGCAGGTCGCCTGGATTGACTTTCATTAGTTCATTTATATCGGTGGTAATCAATTCACCAACGTTTACTTGTTGTGAAGCGTCTCTTGGCAGTATCATATGATGAGCAAAAAAAACAGTTTTAGTAAAACCACTGCAATCCATACCTTTGGAAGAAGTCCCTCCCCATAAGTAGGGACGTCCCAAAAGTGACTTAGCGGTGCTCAAAATTTCTTCCCGTGTACTATTCACTCTATTAATCCATTCATCCCAGGAAATCAACTGATCAGCAGGTACATAACCTGATTGTCCATCTGGCAAAGAAACCTGTATGGATTTTCCTGTTTTTTTTATGGGAACAAAAATGTTTCCTAAAGAAAGATCTCGAATTGTATTTCCTTTAAGTGAACTTTGTTCAAAAACACGGCCCATGTCTGCAATAAATATGCTTTTTTCTTTTAGTTTATAGATATTAAAATCTTCCTCAGTCAACATAATAAATGTGCCCTCATTCAACCAGCCCAAATAACCATCTGGCGTTTGAATATAAAACCATCCTCCTTGTTGTTTATACACCTTGATGGGTGTTCCCAAAATAGCTTGCGTAGAAAGCTCACTGGAATGGCGAGGTTCTGCTCGGATGTTGCAAGTTGAAATATTTATTAAGCCATATGGCTTTCCCTTAAAGTCATTGGAAGGAAGCAATTGAATACTATCTATCCAAGTATTATCATTTAACTTTTCAACCAGGGCGTTATACGCTTTTAGGAGATTGGTATCACCCGAAAGAACCAGTTTTTCATCATTCATTTTCGCCGAGATATCAAATAGAGCCACTCTTTTATCTGGAGCAAATTGATTTTTTATGGTTTCTATCCACCCCCCGACAACTTCAACCTCTGCTGCGGTCTTTGTTTCAGGGATTTTCTGGATTTCAGGACTTTGCTTACAAGCGAGCAACATGATCAGGATCGCACCTAAACATAACCTATTTTTCAGCATAAAAAGTTATTTTTAATAGTCGATCGAAAATATAAATTTGTAGATTAATTTATTGCAATCTACTTAATATATCTATCTAACGACGATTCGTAGGATTACAGATGTGAGATCTACGCAATTTCATTAGATTTGTATGCATTAAATGTAAAAAATACTCATGAGTACAATTGTAGGCGCTGCACAAGTCTTGGAGACAGCAAAAGAATATCTGAGTAAAATAGGAGCTGATCAATATTCACAAAAGGAAGAGCTTCTTTCAGGATCATCCATTGGGGAGCATACTCGACATTTTATTGAGTTTTTTCAATGCTTATTAACGCAGACTAGTGAGGGAACCACTGTGGATTATAGCAAGCGATTACGAAACCAGCACTTGGAAACTGACCCTACCCACACCCTGGATACTATTAACAAAATTCAAGATGAACTTAAACTTCTAGGTAAAAGTGGTCAAATAGGGAAGGTATGTCAGGTAGATCCTCAATTTCAGCATGCTGAAAATAAATCAATCTCTACAACTATTGAAAGAGAACTCTTGTACAATATCGAGCATACCATTCACCACTTGGCTATTATTAAAATTGGTTTGAAAATAGTGGCCCCTGAAATTCCAATTTCGGATCATTTTGGGGTTGCTGCCTCAACCTTGGAATTTCGTAAAAACAATCAGTTAAAATCCACCTCTTTTGTGGAATTCAATTAAAAATTCATCGTTTGTCCATAAACTATTGAACTGGGAATATTGGCCTATGCAAATTACCATTATTCCGGTAATGTTGATTTGGTTATGGTTTTCACTCAGGGCCAGGGATTTGTTTTTTTTTAGTAATGCCAACCCTTTAATTAAAAATGGAGGCGTATTGGGCGAATCTAAAAGCAAGATACTTTCTCATTTACCTAATTGGATTCAACCCTTAACCCGGATCGTAGATTTTAACAACTGCGATTTCATAGCGCTTAAATCTTTACTGAATAAAGAACAACTGAAATACCCAATTATCATAAAACCAGATGTTGGCGAACGAGGATTTCTGGTAGAAAAAATTAAAGATGACGAATCGTTAAAGAATTACATAGATAGAGCTCCTAAGACGACCTATATCGTTCAAGAATTTATTGATTATCCATTAGAAATCAGTGTTTTATACCATCGATTCCCGGATAAAAGCAATGGAGCAATTACCTCCTTATGCATCAAAAGACCACTAGCCGTTAAAGGAGATGGCAAATCCACATTAGAGCAATTAATAAATAATTATCACCGGGCGAGGTTTCAAAAGGAACGACTACAAAAGTCCTTTTCCTCCGTATGGAACAAAACTATACCGCTTGGAGAAGTAATTACCCTAGAGACTATTGGAAACCATTGTAGAGGAGCGACTTTTTATAATGGAAATCATTTGATTGATGCACAATTAGAACAAGTTTTTGATCAGAT
>JAHEJC010000212.1 GCA_024639065.1 Lewinellaceae bacterium
TGATTTGTGCTTTATTGCATGATGTAGTTGAAGATACAGAAGTTGAATTATCTGATATTAAAATTCGATTTGGAGAGAAAATAGCGATGATCGTAGATGGGCTAACCAAGTTGGATGGTTTATATAATGTAGAAAGTCCCCAAGCTGAGAATTTTAGAAAAGTTGTAAGCACATTGGTTAAGGATGTGCGGGTAGTATTGATAAAAATGGCTGACCGGATTCATAACCTGCGGACAATAGGATCAATGCCCCGCCACAAACAACTGAAGATTGCTGCGGAGACCAGTTACATTTACTCTCCCCTGGCTCATCGTCTGGGCTTGTATAATATCAAAACAGAGTTTCAGGATCTCTGTATGAAAATTACCGAACCAGATACCTATTTTGAGATTGCCAAAAAGCTTAAAGGATCTAAAAAAGAACGAGATAAATACATCAAAGAGTTTATCAAACCATTGAAAAGCTCCTTGGAAGACTTAAAAATAAATTATCGGATCAATGGAAGGCCAAAATCCATCTCGTCTATATGGAATAAAATTAAAACTAAAAAAGTACCATTTGAAGAAATATACGACCTGTATGCGATCCGGATCATTGTAGATGTTCCGATGGAACGTGAAAAATCCATTTGTTGGCAGGTTTATTCGATCGTAACGGATGTACACACACCCATACCCGAGCGGTTGAAAGATTGGATTACTACGCCTAAATCGAATGGATATGAGTCTTTACATACTACAGTCATTGGGCCAAAAGGAAGATTTGTAGAAGTGCAAATCCGTAGTGAACGAATGGATGAAATATCTGAGAGAGGGTTCGCGGCTCATTGGAAATATAAAGGAGTAAGCAAACAAGTTAATGTATACGAGAATTGGCTGGATAGTATTCGTGATATCCTCGATTCACAACACACCGATGCCGTTGAGTTCATTAATGACTTTAAAACCAATTTATTCAAAGAAGAAGTATATGTTTATACGCCTAAGGGTGAAATGAAAATTTTGCCCAAAGGAGCTACAGCACTTGATTTTGCTTTTTCCATTCACTCGGATGTAGGTTACCATTGTGTGGCGATTAAAATCAATAATAAACTGGTGCCTATGGGTTATAAGCTTGCCAATGGTGATCAGATATTAATAACAACAAATAAAAATCAAAAGCCAAGCGAAGATTGGCTGAAGCTGGTCGTCACAGGCAAGGCAAAAGCTAAGATTAGGTCTTCTTTAAAAGAAGAGAAAAGACAAGTAGGTAACCTGGGTAAAGAAGCGCTGGAAAGAAAGTTGAAGAAACGTAAAGTAGACTTCGAGGAAAACGTAGATTTTTTAGTTAAACATTTTAATCAAAAAACAAGGGTTGATCTTTACTATCAAATTTCATTGGGTAAAATAAATTTGTCGACTGATCTAAAAATCTTTGACACCGAAAACCAGAAATTAATTCTGAAAGAGGAGAAGAAAATAGTTGAAGAAATAGCGCCAATCAAGCCCAAGACTTACAAAGGTAATCCTAAGTTGTTGATCAATGGAGAACCTGGCGAGCAATACAATTATAAACTAGCTCATTGTTGTCAACCGGTCATGGGAGACGATATTTTTGCTTATATTTCTTCTACTTCCGGATTGAAAATACATCGCACAACTTGTCCAAATGCGACCCATTTGATGGCCAACTATGGATATCGTATTATGAAAGCAGAGTGGGTTTATACGGGTGACACTTCATTCATTGTAGATATTGGTGTAACTGGTATTGATGATGGTCCAGGTGTAATCGAGCGATTATCCAATCAGAT
Organism: Lewinellaceae bacterium; assembly: GCA_024639065.1. GTDB lineage: Bacteria > Bacteroidota > Bacteroidia > Chitinophagales > Saprospiraceae > JAHEJC01. Next base: position 1,793 of record JAHEJC010000212.1, read on the forward strand.
TTCAAGTCATTTAGGATTGAATATTCGTTCCTTTTCTATTGAAGGGAAAGAAGGCTATTTTGAAGGGAAAGTAAGTTTAGTCGTTCAAAACACGGATCAAATAAGTTTAGCCATGAGAGCTATAAAGAAAATGCCAGGTATTTCAAACGTATCACGTATGTCTTAATTATTATAATAATGGATAATCCAAAAAATATTGAACAAATAATCCAAGAAGTAAGGAATATATTTACGACGCATTTAGAAAACAATTCACTTAGAAAGACTCCGGAGCGGTATGCAATATTGGAAGAAATCTACCGAAGGACGGATCATTTTGATGCTGAAGTTCTTTACATCCATATGAAAAATCAAAACTATCGGGTCAGTAGAGCTACTGTTTACAACACGTTAGAGTTGTTGGTCAATTGCGACCTGGTCAAAAAGCATCAATTTGGAAAAAACCTTACACAGTATGAAAAATCACATGGTTTCAAACAGCATGATCATTTGATTTGTACTGATTGTGGTAAAGTGGTGGAATTTTGTGACCCCAGGGTGCAGCAAATAAAAAATATGATGGGTTCATTATTAGAATTTTCGGTGACACATCATTCACTCAATCTATATGGTAAATGTGATGGCAAATGCGAAGAATCCAAATTACCTGCTTCATCATAACAGTTCTACTTAATATTATTATTTTTACATTTTACTCGTACATACTTTAATACAAACATGAAAGTTGATGCAATTGTAGGTCTTCAATGGGGTGATGAGGGCAAAGGAAAAATTGTTGATTATTTAGCTGATCAATATGATATGGTTTGTCGATTCCAAGGTGGTCCTAATGCAGGACATACTTTAAAAATTGAAGGCAAAAAGTTTGTACTGCATACCATACCCTCCGGCATATTTCGAGATGCTCTGATAAACGTTATTGGAAATGGAGTAGTCATTGATCCAATCACTTTAGCGGCTGAAATTTCAAAACTTGAGGCAGTGAAAGTCGACTTTAGGGATCGCTTGTTAGTGGCTAAAAAAGCACATTTAATCCTGCCCACGCATCGCCTGCTTGATGCAGCATCTGAATCAGCAAAAGGTAAAGCCAAAATCGGCTCCACACTAAAAGGAATCGGGCCAACATACATGGATAAAACAGGTAGAAACGGTTTGCGTGTAGGCGATTTATTTATGAACGACTTCAAAGAGAAGTATCAAGCCTTGAAAGAAAAACACTTGGGTTTGTCAGCGCTCCATCCTGAAGTAGAATTTGACCTGGAAACAGAGGAAGCTAAGTGGTTTGATAGTATTAAGATTCTTAAATCATTAAAATGTGTTGATGGAGAATATTTTGTCAATGAAGCGCTACAAAAAGGTCAACGAATTTTAGCTGAAGGCGCACAGGGCTCAATGTTAGATATAGACTTCGGAACCTACCCCTTTGTCACTTCCTCAAATACAATTACTTCTGGTATCTGTAATGGATTGGGTGTGGCTCCTCGCAACATTGGAGATGTAATCGGTATTACCAAGGCATATTGCACAAGAGTAGGTTCAGGTCCTTTTCCAACTGAATTGTTTGATCCGATTGGTGAGCAATTACAAACTGCCGGACATGAATTTGGTGCAACGACCGGAAGACCCCGGCGATGTGGCTGGATTGATCTTCCGCAATTATTATATACCATTATGCTTAATGGGGTTACCAAATTGGCCTTAACCAAAATTGATGTGCTCAATGAATTTAATGAAATCAAAGCAGCGACACACTACGATTTTCAAGGCGCAGTCACCAATAAATTACCTTTCCAGTTAGATAACCAAATAAAACCGGTTTATAAGCGCTTCGATGGTTGGAATAGCAATATTGATCACTGCTCGCTCGTAAATGAGTTGCCCAGCCAAATTCATAATTATTTAGACTTTTTGGAAAGTAATTTACAAGTGCCTATTCGTTGGATTTCGACAGGGCCTGAAAGAGAAAAATTAATTCATAATCCTAGAGGGCCATCAGTGAAGAGTAACGAAACCTAATGTTTTCTTTATGTGAATGGACTTTCCATCAATTGTGGTCAACTACTGTAATGAGTTTTCTTTGATCAATATGATTTCCAATTTTATTCGTTCAATAATATCCTGATCCTAGTTACTAACCCTACTTGTGGCAGGGAAAATATTTTCAGACTGAATAGCTCATCTTTTTCTCCCCCAATTTTAAGATCTAAATCAATAAGACCGTTGATTTATCTCATTTATAAGCGGCAAGTATACAGCTAGTTTTGTAATTGGCGATAATCGACTGGAAAAATATCCTAGTTGAAACATCATGAAAAATTGATTAACCAATTAAGAGTCCTATTTGTATTGCTAAATACTAGATTCTAAGACTTTGTTATTTCTTCAATCAGGGTATTGATTTGGTACATTAGCCAGTAGTAAAAATGAAATTAAGAAAACTGATTTTGATGATAAGCAATTTACCTTACGGTCAAAATATAGGTTAAAATAAACATGAATGAATATTGTAGTTAGCTGGTCACAAACTTCTGGATTGTACGTATTTCTCATTTGTTTCCTTATAGTCAGTGGATCAATTCAAGTATCATCACAAGAAAATGTTGGACATTTTGGGACAGAAGATGGATTGTCGCAAGTCAGTATTACCGCTCTTACCCAAGGGAAAGAAGGATTTTTATGGATAGGAACTCAAGATGGTCTGAATCGCTATGATGGTTCGGAGTTTGTTTCTTTCTATTATGATCCAAAAGATATCTATAGCTTATGTGGTAATGAGATTAGCTGCTTGTTTACAGATAGCCAAGGTAGAATTTGGATTGGAACAGTGAATCATGGATTGTGTTTCTATAGTCCCGTTGAGGATAAGTTTTTTCGTTTAAGTAAAAAGGATAGTTTGTCAGGTTTATCTTCTACGGCCATCATTAGTGATATCGATGAAGACAATATGGGACGAATATGGATCGCTTCGCTAAATGAAGGGCTTTTCAGCTTTGAACCATCTTCTAAGAATTTGAATGGATATTCTATCCTTCAGTTGCCAAATGCTGGATTGATTGGAAAAGAAATAACCTCAGTTTTAGTTACAACAAAACAAGAGCTGATTGTGGGCAACAAAGAAGGAACACTTTTTAAGATGAGCCTCGGAACTGATTCTGATAATTTCAAATTTCAAAATCTTCATTTTGAGAATATTTATGGTAGAATCCAATGTTTGATAGAGGAAAATGAGGAAAACATCTGGATTGGTACAGACTTTGGTTTATGGCAGTGGCAAAGACCTGAAAATATTGTACAACCTTTCGATCTAAATAACCCCGAAGGATTATCTCTTTCTAGAAAATATATTACCTATGATTTACAACTAGATGGTCTTGGAAGAATGTGGGTGTCTACTGGCCACGGAATATATCTGCTTTCTGATAAATCAAATAATAGGTTCACCAAAAGCCGGATTTACTTACACGACCCAGCCGATATAAACAGCATCAGCCACAATACAGTTTATACCTCCTGGTGTTCAGAAAATGATTACGTCTGGGTTGGTAGTGCAAACAATTTAGATTTGTTAGATTTTAGTATTCCACCTTTTCATAAATTATCCATTGATCCCAATACTACTAACAGTCTAAATAATAAGGTAATTTTTAGTCTTTTCAAGAATAATAACCAGTTATGGATAGGGACATCCGGAGGAGGATTGAATCTAATTACTGGCAATAAGGCTTATTACTTTCTTGAAGATGATAGTAACCCGTTATCAATATGTGACAATATTATTCGATCAATGGCCAAAGATCTCAATGACAGGCTTTGGTTAGCTACTACAAAAGGCATTTCGGTAATTTCGTTAAAAGAATTTGATCCAAAGAATCCAGTTTTTAATTGTTTCAGACACAGTCCTCAAGATTCAAATTCCCTTAGTGATGATAATACTCGCTGTGTACTGGTTGATCATAACAACAACATTTGGATTGGGACATATGGTCAGGGGATCAACCAATTCATTGGAGATTTGAAGTCAAGTGTCAATAGGTTTAGGCAATTTCGTCATGATCCTGAAAATCAAAATAGTTTGAGCTCAGATTTTGTTTTTTGTATATATCAGGATAAGGAGCACAACTTTTGGATTGGCACTCAAAATGGTTTGAACAGGATGACTTTTCGTAATGATCGCTATGAAGATCCCACCTTCCAGCGATTTTATAATGTTCCGGATAGCTCTGGTTTTATAAGTGATAATTCAGTTTATGACATCACAGCAGACAGGTATGGAATGTTATGGATTGGAACTAAATACGGATTGAACAAATTTGATCCGGCAACCGAAGAATTTCAATCCTATTTTGTAAATGATGGACTACCCAATAATGTTATTTATAGTATTCAAGAAGATCATTTTGGAAATCTTTGGTTAACCACAAATAATGGATTGTCCTGCCTTGACAATGAACGAGTCCATTTTTATAATTACAATATATTGGATGGTATTCAAAATAATGAATTCAATCTTGGGGCAAAGTGGCGTGATAATGAAGGGAATCTATATTTCGGTGGCATAGGAGGAGTAAGCATATTTCATCCAAGCGATTTACATAACCTAGAACGCGATGCTCCTATTAGATTTACAGAACTTCGGATAGGGAAGGAGATTGTTAAACCCTACCATTATATACGACCACAAAATCCATTGAAAAAAAATATTGCTTACACAGAGAAATTAGAGCTAAGATATGATCAGTTCCCATTTTATTTGAAAGTGGCTTCGCTCGATTTGCACACTAGCAAAAATAGTCAATTTGTTTACAAGCTTCATCCTCAAGATCTAACCTGGAATCCCTTAATTGGGAATAATGAAATTCAGTTTCTGAATTTAGCACCAGGATCCTATTCACTCGAAGTTTCTGCCCGGATGAGAGGGAATTTTGAGGAAAATAAATCCAGGGTAATAGAGATTGTTATCATGCCACCTTGGTGGAAGACATGGTGGTCCTACCTACTTTATATAACTTTGTTTGGAATTATTTTATACAAGTTATATCATATTCAATTACAACGTAAAATTTCTTATGCTGAAAGTACCAGATTACGTGAGTTGAATGAATTTAAAAATCGTTTCTATACTAATATTACCCATGAGTTTCGAACGCCTCTAACAGTTATTATAGGTTTGGCTAACGAAATGCGGATTAAATTAAATGCAGAGAAAAAACTACTTGAAAAAAATTTACAGATTATTGAAAAGAATGGTTCCAGCTTGTTGAAACTGGTAGATCAAATGCTAAACATGACCAAATTGGAGGAAGGAAAAGTTAAGGTAAATCCTGTTCAAAATGATGTCATTTCTTTTTTAAGGTATTTAACTGAATCCTATCAATCCATTGCCGACTCAAAACAGATTCAACTTACGTTTTATTCTGAAGTAATGAATTTTGTTATGGACTATGATCCTGATATCATAACCAAGATTTTTAGTAATCTCTTATCCAATGCCATAAAATTTACCCCTCAAGCTGGTAAAATAATTGTTCACGCCAATTGTTATGAAAAGAAGCAATTGGTTCCGTCCAAGCAGCAATTCTTGCGCGTAAAAATTACAGATTCAGGAATTGGAATCACGGAAGACAAGCTGGGGAAGATATTCGAGCGGTTTTATCAAATTCCTTCTTCCAAAAGTCAATCTTATAACCAACAAATTTCTGGTTCTGGTATTGGATTAGCTTTAGTGAAAGAGTTGATCACCACTATTGGTGGAGACATATATGTTGAAAGTAAACCTGATTTTGGTAGTACCTTTTTTGTTGAGCTTCCAGTAACCAAGGTTGCGCCAAAGGAAGTGGCCACTTTTGAAATCCCGGATGAGGAGAAAAGTAATATGAGTAGACCTCCGTTTGCTCCTGTAGTGAACCAAGGATTGTCATTTGGAATCAATGAAAAACCTACTTTACTATTAGTGGAAGACAATCCGGATGTAGCTACCTATATTAGACAATGTCTTCCGGACTATGTCATCTACCATGCTCATAATGGTCAGGAAGGTATTGAGTGGGCATTAGCAAATATTCCAGATATAATCATAAGTGATATATTAATGCCAATAAAAAATGGATATCAGTTATGTGAGGCGCTAAAATCGGATGAGAAAACGGATCATATTCCGATAATTTTATTAACAGCGAAAGTTACACAACTGGATAAAATAAAAGGTCTGAGGGTAGGTGCAGATGCCTACCTCACTAAACCTTTTAATAAAGATGAGCTCCTTATCCGATTAGAAAATCTAGTAAATTCCAGAAAACAACTCCAAGACAAATATTCGCACGTTCTATTTTCCGATGGCGAGAATTCTACTGAAGTATTAATGTCTGGTATTTTTGTTAACCGCTGTGTTACAATTATCAAAAAACACCTTGGTGATCCTAATTTCAATTCAATAACCTTGGCTAAAGCCCTTTCGATGAGTGATTCACAGGTCTATCGTAAGATCAAAGCACTTACCGGTAAATCTACTGCTGTTTTCATACGTTCGATCCGTTTAAGAGAGGCATACAATCTATTGAAAAGGACCCAACTCAATGTATCTCAAGTTGCCTATGACACGGGGTTTAAAGACCCATCCTGGTTTAGTAGGGCGTTTAAAGAAGAATTTGGAATTTCACCTTCTGAAATTATTAAATGAGGAGAACCTGCTCTTCTACTCATTGAAGAAATTTTTCATTTTGACGAAATAGTGAATGACAGTTTTGGTCGCTCAATTTATATTTGACCGTTGTCAAAATCTCATTTCAATTACGCAGATTCAAATATAACCACGCTAGATTTATTAATTCAATGAGTATTTATTCCTTTACGATGTCCAGATGTTCAGGGATCGAGCAGTTTTTAACCCATCTATTGATCGTTGTTACGCTGTCATTTATAATTGGAGATTACGTTTTCCGATCAGGTTGTAGCTTATAATAAATCCTGCTAGTGCTACAATATCTTTGCATAAATAGTCCAAGTAACAAATCTTCATTTGCAAAAATACCAATATCAATTGACGAAATAGTGAATGATAGTTGCCGAGTAACGCCATACATTAAAGACAAGAAAAAATTTAAATAACATTACAAGTATGGCTTATGCGTTTTTGTCCGGTGATCGCTAGGTCTTGAAGCTTCTTAAATTTTTAAAACATGGATCAATCCTTATCAGCTAGAGAGACTGAAATTTTGGAACTCATAATTTCTGAATATACAACCCCTGAAATAGCAGGTAGATTAGGTGTCAGCAAAGAAACCATTAAGACTCATCGCAAGCATCTGTTAAATAAATTATCTGCGCGAAATGTGGCTGGCTTGGTGCGGCGGGCTTTCGAATACAAGGTGGTATCTCCAAGTGGAGAAAAATTGGATTTTCATTTTGGTAGTTAATCATGTTCAACAAAATCAGATTAACATTTTTATATAATGAAATCACGCGCATTACTTATTTAGAAGCATGAAAAAATAAAGCATGAAAAAATCTATCATTTTTAATCCTCGGTCCTTCTTTATAACGGCTACTTTTCTAATGACGTCTTTATTTACATTTGGTCAATCACCTGGACTAATTGTCGAAAAGGGTACTGGAGTTGGTTTGCCAAATGGAGGAACAGCCATTTTCGGAGATCCGACCCAATCCCACCTTGCAATAGATGAGAATGATATTCAGGCTAAAAGTTCAAATTCAGATTATAGCTATTTATTTATTAACTATTATGGAGGAGATATTGGTCTGGCAGGAGACATGTTTTATCTAAACAGGTCTACAAATGGAATAGGAATTGGAACGACACTTCCTGATGGCCCATTGGATATTGATTTTTCCTCTTCAGGTAGCCTCATCGCTGGCACGCCCGGTGGAAATGGCCCTGGTTGGCTATATTTTGCTCCCAATGGAAATCGATGGGATACTTATGCATCGAATGATGGTTATCGTATTAAGCGGAATGGTACTGCTAGTTATTTATCCTTTTCAAATGATGGTTGCCTTGGTTTAAATAACCTAAGCCCAGGTAAAATGATTGACGTAGATGCGGGCATTCCAGCCACAAACGAAGGCCTTCGAGTACTTTATACTGGCGGTTTTGGGGCTGCTCTCCTGGCTGTTAATGCAAGTGTTGGTGGCTGGTTAGTCATGAATGGAGATACCTCCTTTGCTCCCATATGGGCAAGCAGCTTCAACGTACCCACTAGTCCAAGCATGCAGAGTAATAAGACGATGATCGATCCAACAAATTATGTTAAATATGTGGATTACTATGATAAACTGGAAATCTCCGAGTTTTTCAATAGCCATGAAAGGAGCCGAACATCGCCTCACATTGGTATAGTTGCACAGACAGCACCAGTAGAATTGTTAAGCAATGCACCTATGGATCCAAATGAATTAGATAAGTCGACTTTGAGCATCAATCTGGCAGACTGGACTGGATTAAACACCGTAGTGATCAAGTACTTGTTACAGGAAAATAAGCAAATACAAGCAGAACTCACAAAAGTGAAGGAGGAGCTCACATCTTTTAGAAAGCAGTTTGTAAAATCAGAAACACGTATTGAATAAGGTACCAATTTTTGGACATCACCATTGAAAAGTGTAAGGCTTCTAAACCATGAAAGAATTATGATCACCTGGAGAATTTGCAGGCAAGCATCGGTTAAATAAGTTATTTGCGGGAAATGTGGGTCGCATAGTGCGGTGGGCTTTTGAATACAATATGGTGCCTTGAGTAAAGTGGTTGTTGACTTCAGAACCTAAATGTTTTTTTCGAGAATATTTTTTTCTTAATTAAAAAGAAATTATTGTGAAAGATCTTTTCAACTTAAAAATTTACTTAGGATTAATTGGTCTGTTCATTTATCAATCTTCTTTGTTAATTGCACAACCTG
>JAHEJC010000213.1 GCA_024639065.1 Lewinellaceae bacterium
TATAGGTGATAATTTTATGGGTATTATATACCTCAGTTCTTACAGTTGATCAATAACTATTTTTAATTTACCTCGCACCTCGATTGCTAAGTCTCCTAACGTTTCATTTTCGATGGCCTGCATAGAGGCCATAGGATCGACGGCGGATACTTCGATGATACCAGACTCTTTCTCCTGGACAATGACATTGCAAGGCAGCATAGTACCAATTTTATCTTCCGCTTGTAAAGCTCTGTAAGCAAATGCAGGATTGCAGGCTCCCAGGATCCGGTAATTGTAGAAATCCACATCGAGTTTTTTCTTCAATGTTGTTTTGAGGTCAATATCCGTCAGGACACCAAATCCTTCTTTCTTTAGCTCTTCCGTTACTTTTGCAATGGCTTGATCAAAAGACAGATTGCGTAATGTTTTTTTTATATAATACTCCATTTCTTATAGTTTTGGTTGCTCGTATTAATTCTTTTCTAACTTTTGACATCGTATATTTAGCAAGTGTGAACAACGCTGAAGTGGATTTTCAAATAAGCTTGTGGTTATGGATTTAAGTTTTCAGCTAAAATTATTCGACTTTTCTAATACTTGCTTAACGGACATAGGCAATACTTCATTTTTAACCTATCCGGATCGGGTATGGGCGTTTCTCATTAAATTTCGATAAAAAAACCCGATTATAATCCAATCGGGCTATTTTACAGGAATTAAATGCTATGTTTTACCACTGACCCAATTGAATGCGTAAACTGGAACGAACTAATCTAACCTCTCCCGCCGCGTTCCAGAGCTCTTCCCATGCTTTACTGCTGGCTTCAATTTCAGCCTCGGTTCTTAGACTGTTTGGCCCTTCCATAGCCGATTTAAAATCTTTAAAACGGTTAACCACCCAAAAGTTGGCTCCATCGCCGGAATGGCCCGATAATACATTACCCATTGAGGTGGTCCGACCTTCCGGATTGTGTTCGGAGTTATACTTTTCAGAAGCTCCAGTGAATGCCTCTCCATCCTCAACATCCAAAAGAAAAACTTTTTGAATGGGGTGAGGTGCGGAGGTATCGCCATAACTGTAAAAAGTGCTTCCCATGGCCGAGCTGAAATCTTCGGTGTGCATATTCACTCTGGTTAAGAATAGGGACCATTCTGCATTTTGGCCGCCGCCATACATGGCACCTAACGCATCCGATGTGCCCGAAAATACGACGGAATGTGAAAAATTGCTCTCTCTGTCATTAAAATGATTTTCGTACAGGGTAACCGTGACTCCTTCCATTTTATTCTGCGAGAAGTAATCATCCATCAAATTATAAACATTCGAAACATCTTCATTCGCAACCGTAAAGTTGTAAATGGTAAAATAGGAATCCTGAGCGGTTACCGTAAACGCTATTAGCAGCCCCAGGAAAGTTAATAAGTTTTTCATAATTAGCTTTTTTGTTTTTAATTTCTTTAAGATAATAAAAAAACTATAATTCTGATTTTCAATGCTTTCTCCGGATACGAGCCCAACCTGTTCAATTATCAGATAATTATGACAGCGAGATTATGATCCTGAAGGAAACGATGTTCGCCAGGCAAATGCAGCTGTACCTGAACAAGGAGCAGTGTGAATCTATGGCTGGTGACCTTAACGGGTTGGCTGTATATCGATAATCTTTAGGCGGTCTGGCCGACAACGTCAAAAATAGACATTCCGTAAAGCAGGATAAAACGGTAGATGATGATCAACAGGTATTTCACTGATTCAGATCATTGCATATCCTTGTAATGTGCTTTAAACTTGGAGTACCGCGCCAACAACTTAAATAAGCACTAATATTATGAAAACTATTCTAATCATCATCACAATTTTTCTTTTTGGATCAGGTCTAGATGCACAAGTTCGTCTCGACGTGGCAGGGGAGGCCAAGATCTCGGTCATGAGACCATCCATTACTGCCGATGAAAATGTAGTCAGATTGTCCAATGGCAACCTGGCGATACGGCGGCACCAGATAGGCGATTTAGCACATGGCGGAATCGTCTTGTGGGTCGATGAATCGGGAGAGCATGGCCTGGTGTGTTCACAGAATGATTTGGAAGGTAGCAATAATGATTTTTCCCATGTCTGGAGTACCGCTAATATCATAACTGGAGCCACTGGAGGCGAATTTGCTTCTGGTACCGATGGCAAAGGGGCAGGAGTTATGAATACAATATTAATCGTATCCGCGGACCGGGAAGATACGGATTCAGCAGCCAGATTATGTGCAGATCTGTTAGAAGGCGGTTATGGAGATTGGTATTTGCCTTCCAAAGGAGAATTGAATTTGATGTACACGAATCTTCATTTGAATAGTGAAGGTGGTTTCAACGAATTCGGCATCTATTGGAGCTCTTCGGAGGTCACCAGTTCCCAGGCCTGGAGACAATACTTCAATAATGGTAACCTGATCGACGCGGAAAAGGACCTCCCCAGTCGGGTCCGAGCGATTAGGGCTTTTTAACGATTTTAGCTATAAAAACGGTAACCTGTACTCTCATCTCTGGTATTTCAGCATTTTATCAGTACATGGACATGACCACGGTCCGAGCCGGTCAGACCATCACGACGGCGAATAACAATGTCATTGTACTATCGGGAGCTGATGTAACCTATGTGGCCCAACAGTCTGTGGAGCTGGAATCTGGTTTCCAGGCACAACAAGGGGGACTATTTTACGCCTATATAGATGAATGTGCTGACCTGGTTATGACCATAGCCCAACTTTCTGAGGAACATAAAAACTTTGGAGAGGGTATCCATATCAACACCAATCCCTTATCTGGTAAAACAAATATATCTTATGATTTGCAACAAGTCAGCACTGTATCAATGGAACTATATGATGTCAACGGGCAACGGATAGCGCAACCGCTTAATACTTTTCAGCAGCAAGCTGGTGTGCATACAGTAACGGTTCAGTCTAAAAATTTTCCGAGGGGCATGATTGTGGTTATGCTTCGCACCAATGAAGAAATTAGGTATAGTCGCTTTACATTAGCAACACCGCCTTAATCTATGATGAAGGTGCTTCAAGAAACCGCTTAGCGAGAAGAGATAAACGATCGATCGTTTGTTAAAAAGTTTGATTCCGCATACTTACCTCAAATGTTCTGAATAGGGTCAGATAAGCAAATTACGTAAAGATCTTGTTCTAAGCGAAAAATTTCATCAAGATCCGTTAGAAAACCAGATACCAGGAGCAACTACCTTTTCTCAATTACTTCTCGATAGTGTTTTTCCCAGGCCCAGGCGGAAGCCGTCATTTGATCCAGGTCTCGAGTGGTTTTCCAGTTCAATATATTTTCAGCTTTCTGAGTGTCTGCGTAAATCTTTTCAATATCACCGGCTCTTCTTCCTACTATTTCATAGGGCACTTTCAGGCCTGTAGAACGTTCGAAAGATTTGATCACATCGAGTACAGAATTACCTTGTCCGGTTCCCAAATTAAATACTTCATACGGATCGGCATTTTGACCTTTGAGCAATCTTTCCAGCGCTACCAGATGAGCATCTGCCAGATCCACGACATGAATATAATCGCGAATAGCCGTACCATCTTCTGTATCATAATCGTTGCCAAATACACTTACCTTTTGTCGCAAACCAATTACCGTTTGGGTTATATAAGGCATTAGGTTGGTGGGCACACCCAATGGCAGTTCTCCAATAAGCGCCGAATCGTGGGCTCCAACCGGATTAAAATAACGAAGTGAAATGGCATTGCTAATTTCATTAGCAGCCAATGCATCAACAATCATTTCTTCATTGATTTGCTTGGTATTTCCATAGGGCGCTTCGGCTTTTTGAACAGGGGTATCTTCAGTAACCGGTAGTTTATCCGGTTGGCCATATACCGTGCAGGAAGATGAAAATATTAAGGATCCTATTGAATATTGTTGCATGTTTTCCAGGATGTTCACCATGGATCCCAGATTGTTTTTGTAATATCTTGTTGGCCATTTAACGGAGTCGCCGACTGCTTTAAGAGCAGCAAAATGAATAATACCAGCAGCATCCTGATGTTGTTGAAAGAAATTATTAGTCGGCGTTTCCTTACTCAAATCCACTTTTTCAAATTGAGGTCGGCGATCCGTGATTTGTGTAATTCGATCAATTACATCAACAGAGCTATTACAAAGGTTATCCACAATTACTACATCATAACCCTGTTGTAATAATACCACCGTGGTATGACTTCCGATATAACCAGTCCCCCCCGTAACTATAATTTTCATAATAAAAAATTGAATTGAATTATGCCAAAATAGTAACTAAACGACCAAATCATAGAGTTGCTCATTATTTATTTAGCAAAAAAATAATAATTATTGATAACAATCTAATTAATATTGGGGTTACAATGCTAGTTCAATTTATACTAATACTTAATCGAATGATCATGAAATTCAATTATTGTTTATTATTAATTCTTTTCTCTGGAATTATAATGGCTCAAGAGAAAAAAAATGACACGCACTATCTGGTGGACATCAGTACTTTAGATAATTATGGTATCGATACTATGGAATATATTCCTATGGGCGTTCCTATAGGATCTCCAGTAGAAAATTTTCGCTCAATCGATCAAAATGGTGATTTATTTGACCTCCACAAAAAATTAGAAACCGGGCCGGTGGTCCTGGTATTCTATCGAGGTCATTGGTGTGGAATCTGTAATCGACATCTCAAGAGCCTGGAGTCTTCCCTTATAGAGTTAACCACTTTAGGTGCCCATCTCGTTGCTGTAACCCCTGAATCAGCAAAAGGAGTGAAAGGCACGATAGAGAAAACGCACGCTTCTTTTCCAATCCTATCCGATTCAAAAAATGCAATAGCTGATTTGTTTGATGTATCGTTTCATGTAACCGATAAATACGATAATAAAATAGAGAAAATGATGGGTATGAGCATCGCTGAAAATAATCAACAAGAAGATGCTATACTACCAGTCCCAGCTACTTTTGTCATAGGAAAAGAGAAAAAAGTGATTTTTAGTCATTTTGACCCAAATTATCGCAATCGATTGTCGGTAAATGATTTGACGCACGTCTTAAAAGAGTTATGATGAAATTTCATAATATGTAAATGTTTTTAGCCCAACCGTCAGGTCTTTGTCAATAAAATGTTAAATAAATAAATAATTTGACACGTCGTTCATTAATTAATACCTTTATTATAGGGAAAATATATATTATATTATTTATTAATATAAAATTTTAAACGAAATTTGGAATCTTTAAAGATTTTCCTAATATCGTTTGTCCTAAACCGTGAACTGAAAATTAATTCCATGAATTTAAGCAAAATTGAGAAACATTTTGTTACCCTTCTTTTGCTCTTTATGTGGCAATCCTTTGGCTATTCATTAAACGCAGCTAATGATCCGTCATCATTATTATCTGATGAAATCATGGCGGAAAGAATTGCTGCTGCCACTGATTTGGTTGAAGGGAAATATACTCCAGTAGTTAAAACCTATCTAAAAAACCATATCACCCGCTATCCACAGGCTACTGAAAAGCTGATCGGTAAAAAATCCATGTACTTTCCTTTATTTGAAGAAGTGCTGTTTAAGAACGGTTTGCCTGATGATCTTAAATTTCTGCCGGTTATCGAATCCGGGTTAAATCCAACTGCTCGATCTTACGTGGGAGCAACCGGACTTTGGCAATTTATGGCAGGTACCGCTAAATTGCAAGGCTTAAAAATGAATGAAGATGTAGATGAGCGAAAGAATCCGGTTCGGGCTACAGAAGCAGCGATCAGTCATTTAAAAAAGTTGTATGGAATTTACGAAGATTGGGCCTTGGTGTTAGCTGCCTATAACAGCGGTCCAGGTAATGTAAACCGGGCAATCAAAAAAGCAAACAGCCGGGATTTTTGGGAAATCAGACCTTACTTACCCAAAGAAACCAGAGAATATGTTCCTACTTTTTTAGCGGTTTCCTATTTGTTCAAAAACTACATGCTGCATGATCTATCCCCAGTATTTCCTGAATTGGATTACCAGATAACTAGTAAAATAAAAGTACACGATCATTTATCTTTTGCTGATATTGCTGAATGGACTAATATTTCTATTGATATCATAAAAAAGTTAAATCCAGGGTTTAAAAAGAATTACATTCCTGCCTCATATAGTGGGTATGTCATCATCTTACCAAAGCGAATAATAAAGGTTCTAAAGCATAGATTATTGAATGCCGAATTGATTAATACCGATTCCATTTTTAGCTTGGAAGGTTCCTATAATAGAATCGTTTTTGAGGCCTTTGAAGGCGATAAATTAGAAGAGATTGCCGAACATTTTAATATCAATCCCTATAATATTTATGATTGGAACGGTAGGCACTTAGGCGATGTATTTGAAACCAATACTGAAATTGTATTATTTGTATATGAATTAAAAGAAGGTTTGCTCGTAAATAAAAATTACTTCAGAACTCCGCGGGTATTGTTGAACATAGATTTACTTCCTAGTCTTATGCTCACAGAAAATCCTCCGGAATCATTTGCACGGCAAACGTATTTACAATCCACTTTAAAGAAAATAGGGTCTAGTCCTTCCAATATTTATTGGATTCACCAGGATAATCGCAAACGTATTAAGCTGCATAAAGGACAAAGCCTTAAGCAAGCACTTCAATCAATACCAAGTAATATATCGTTGGACCAGTTATTGGCTTTAAATAATTTGGAAAGCTTAGACGAAATTAAAATTGGTGCGACTTATTTTATTGAGTAAGCACTTGATTCAACAAAAGCCCCATAAAATAACCTCCGTTTCAATAACCTATGGTGTACAACCTGCATTTTCAACGGTAAAGACTACACCAAGCTCACTTTCAGTGGTTGGACTCAAAATGACTTCTGGTGCGTTCAAAACCAGATCAACTCCTAAACTTGGAATCCATGCGCCATTAGCTAATTCAATTTCATTCACGGCTTCATAGGTGCCTTTCAGCGGACTATATACATTCGTCAAAAGAAGTTCCAAAGGGCAATTGGCGGCTGGATTTTCATAAGCCCCTAAATCTATTGTTCCATTAATGCGATTATATCCATCGGGATCGGTGAGAGTTGAATTGGCTGAATCATTCCCCACATCAATTAATGGAGATCCTAAATAAACTCTTAAGTTTCCATTGGTCGATGGAGCGGTGGTGGGGTCCAATTCACCAATGAAATCTGGGTAGTTTGAATTACCAGCGAGGGTTATACCATCAATATTTCCATCAACAGAGGTAGTAATATTTTGTATGAGGCAATAGGTGATAATTGGAGTTGAATTAATATTTTTAATAGAGGCTAAGGCAGTTCCCGTGCCACTCTGATCATTGTTATTCCATATTATACTATTTGTTAAAATAATATCGCTGGTATGATTGTAAATAGCTCCTCCATCAAAAAAGGCTCTGTTTCCCGAGAAACTGCAGTTGGCAATGTTTGCATTGGAGGACCCATTATACAAACCGCCGCCCAAGGTTTCGGCTAAATTTCCAAGAAAAACAGCATTCCTTATAATTGGCGTAGAGAAACTGTTGTTAATACCACCCCCTCGGTCAGCTGAATTACTTAAAAAAGTACAGTTGGTGATCTGGGCATTTGAATCATTATTATATATTCCTCCACCTCCTGTAGAAATGGTTGTATCCCCAAGGTCGGCATGATTATTCGTAAATAGACATCCGATAATATCCGGTTGAGAGTTATTTATATTGTACATCCCTGCTCCATAACGACTAGAGTTCTTTTCGAAAGTACATGAGATTATTTGTGGAGAGGCATTATTGTTATGCATTCCACTGCCGTGCGAAGTCTGGTTATTAAAAAAGTAGCAGTTTTGAATGGTAGGATTTGCCGTTGCATTTTGCATGCCTGCTCCGGATGAAAGAGCAAAATTATTTTGAAAAGTACAGTTGTTGACTATTGGATTAGCATTCAAAATGTACATCCCAGCCCCAAAAAATTCTTGCCCGGTTAAGGTGTCTGCGTTACCTCCCTGTACGATGAATCCATCTATTGTAGGTATCAAGGATTGATTGGCACAGCGAAGCACATGGTAAGCATTGTCATCGTAGTTTGTAAATTTGGACCCATCGTTGTGCATGAGGTCGCCACTAAGAATGCAGAGATTGGTCTTCCAGTCACGTTGATCTAAAGAAGTTTCACTTCCAGCAAAACCACCATAAATATTAACGCCTTTGTATAAATAAAAGGAACTCGTTCGCAAGTCGTTGGTGGTACCGGTGCCTTTGTCCGGGACATAAGTCCCTTGTGCCACCCAGATAGTGTCATGATCACTTATGATGTTTAATGCGGTCTGAAGATTTTCAAAAGCCTGATCCCAACTTAGGCCTGTATTTAGATCATCTCCGGAAGAGATATCTACAAAGTATTTGGTCTGAGCTTGAAGAGTTGTAAATAGGAAGAGCAATAGCAAAGATAATAGGGTGGTGGTGGTTTTCATGGTCTCGTTTTAATTATTAATACGATATACTTATAACAATTAAAAAGGATAAAAAATAACCATCAGATAGGGATTTTTTTCAGAAACTTTTGCTTGTGGTTTTATGACGACAAAAACACCGAAAGTAATTTAGCGCGGCCAAAGAATATTGTTTGTCCGGAGAGGTCTCATGAATGCATACTGAGAAAATTAGATAGGCAAAGATCCACTGATTTTCTGAAATCCGAAATTTTGTTTTCTGTTTAGCTGTGAGAGAAGGATTCGAACCTTCACGGAGGACTTAGCCATAGAACAATCCTTATAAATAAGGCTTTGTGGTCAATCCAATTATCCTATGTTTATCGTTTATCTCCACCCTCGAGACAAGAGGGCATGTCTGCCGTTTCATCACCTCACAGTATGGTCAATCAGAGGTCAGAACCGAGAACCGAGAAGCCAGATGGGTAACGATCTCCATATTTTTCTGACAGCTGAAATTCTGATGTCTGTTTTCTGTTTAGCTGTGAGAGAAGGATTCGAACCTTCACGGAGCACTTAGCAAAATCTTTAGCAATTAGTAGGTAACATCTCTATCCCCTACTAATTACCGTGTAAAGACTTGTTTATTGTGTATCTCCACCCTCGAGACAAGAGGGCATGTCTGCCGTTTCATCACCTCACAG
This sequence comes from Lewinellaceae bacterium, assembly GCA_024639065.1. Classification (GTDB taxonomy): domain Bacteria; phylum Bacteroidota; class Bacteroidia; order Chitinophagales; family Saprospiraceae; genus JAHEJC01. Next base: position 9,149 of record JAHEJC010000213.1, read on the forward strand.
TATGGTCAATCAGAGGTCAGAACCGAGAACGGAGAAGTCAGATGGGTAACGATCTCCATATTTTTCTGACATCTGAAATTCTGACGTCTGTTTTCTGTTTAGCTGTGAGAGAAGGATTCGAACCTCCACGGAGCACTTAGCCATAGAACAATAAGTTCTGCGCATCAACTTTTTGGTGGTCAATCCGCTATTCTACGTTTATCGTTTACCTCCACCCTCGAGACAAGAGGGCATGTCTGCCGTTTCATCACCTCACAGTATTTCAAAGAATCAAAGAACTTTCTTTTGATAAAGCAAATTTACAATTAATAGACTGATTTATGCAATATATTTTAATAAAAAGACTCAATATTTATGATATTTTTATATAAAATCCTTATTTGTTAACAATGTTGCATTTTTCGCTTTCAAAAAAGCACTTTATTTTGATTATTTTAAATTTGAAATTTTATCATATTAAGCATGTCTCATAAATTCTTTCATTATTTCCTTCTATTCTTTATATTTTCTGGACTCTTGTGTCAAACCACGCAACCCATTTACCCAGATTTGGGTCGATATGCCGGATTGAGTTTTGTAGCCCCACCAGATCCTTTTCCTACGAATCCTATGGATGCTGTTTTAGCGGTCAATGCAAATAGTATTTCTGTAATTCCTTATGCTTTTACTCGATTAGGTAACCCTGAGGTACGTTATAATAAATCCCAATGGCAATGGTGGGGCGAAAAACCGGAAGGCATTATCGAAACGATTCGTCTGGCGCACCAAAAAGGTATTCAGGTAATGTTAAAACCACAAATATATATACCTGGCTCCTGGACCGGCGATTTGAATTTTTCAAATGATCAGGATTGGTCAGCCTGGGAAACTTCATATACACAATACATACTGGACTTTGCACACCTAGCTGATTCGATGAAAGTAGAATTGTTTTGTATAGGTACTGAATTTAAATTGAGTGTACAGAAGCGGCCGGAATTCTGGTTTAGGTTGATTGAAAAGATCAAAGCCATCTATCCAGGAAAAATAACCTATGCTGCCAATTGGGATGATTTTAACCAGGTTCCCTTTTGGGATAAGCTGGATTTTATTGGCGTGGACGCTTATTTTCCCTTATCAGAGGCTATTACTCCAAAAGTAAATGATCTGATATCACATTGGCAATCGCATCTGGATAAAATTGAAAAAGTGACTATTGAAACAAAACGACCCATATTGTTTACAGAATATGGTTACCTAAGCGTGGATCAATGTGCCCATAGAACATGGGAATTGGAAAAGATAGTAAAAACATTAAAAATTAATGAAAAAGCTCAAGCTAATGCTTTGGAAGCCCTATACCAGGTTTTTCACTTGAAACCCTATTGGAAAGGTGGTTTCTTATGGAAATGGTTTCCTCATGGTGAAGGCGGTGAAGGATATGATGAAAGAGATTATACTCCCCAAAATAAGCTGGCTCATAAGGTGGTACGAAACTGGCATGAAAAATTCTGATGTC
>JAHEJC010000588.1 GCA_024639065.1 Lewinellaceae bacterium
AAATTGATAATGATTATTTTTCCATCGAACGTTCATATAACGGAACTGATTTTGAACAGATAGGCAAGATACAGGGTGCCGGCACAACCAATGAGCTTCAATCTTACTCATTTAAAGATTTAACGCCTATGCCAGGAACCAATTATTATCGATTGGTCCAATACGATTTTGACGGAAGAAATGAAGCATCCGATATAATTGTATTGGAGAAAGTAGAATTAGGGGAAACGACTATGGTTTTACTAAAAGATCTGATTAGAGTGAACACCTCTGAAAAGGTTAAAAACTTCGAAATATTTGCACTGGATGGAAGATTGGTTAAGCACTTTAATATTAATGATCGGTTTATATATGATGTTTCTGATATTGAAAATGGCTATTATGTAGCAAAGTTAATTACCGATCGACAAGTTAAAAGCCAAAAAATTTATATTAAATAATAGAGACACTAAAAAAACAATGGCTATTCGAATTTCGAATAGCCTTTTTTATTTTCCTATTTCCTGGAAAGTCCTTTTACATCATATCTAGAGCCTGCACCAAATAGGTGAGCATGAAGGGCATTGGGATCCAAAACCATTCATTGGCAAATATCAATAAAAACATGAATATGACGAATGAGATTAAAAATTTAACCCAGTATCCTCTTCTTGATTCTTTAACCGTATTCATATATGAAAAATGTGTTATTTGATTGAACTGCAAAGCTAACTAAAAAAATAAAAAAAACGACGCTAACGAACACTAATTACACCCATAAATTAATAAAAACCTGACACGAATGAACACTGATTGCACCAATTAATAAACAGATAATAAATGCGTTCTACGTAGATTTGGTACCAGGAAACTTCAAATCTTTGGTAACAAAAAATCTTTGATTTATCTGAGATAAATTAAACATCCCGCCTTCACTTCCTTTCATACAATCGTTAATCGTACATTGAACATCGTACATCGGACCTCCTTCCTTTAATTCGTTTCGGTGGGCAGACGGTCAATTTATTCCTTATATTTTTCTCCGGCCTTAATTTTTATATTCAGGGAATTTTCTTTGGGTGGGACAGGACATGAGTAATCTACTGCAAAAGCGCACCACGGAGTATAAGCGTAATTAAAATCTAGCCATAATTTATCGTCTATTATATCCGCTTGCTCGACTTGGATATATCTTCCTCCACCATAGGTGCTCACCCCATTTGTCTCATCCGTAAACGGAAGTAACAAGTATTTATTGGCCATTGGATTTCCAACTGCCACGCCTTCGCGAAACAATAAAAGATGATAAACAGTATTATCCAGCTCAAAGTGAAGCTTTCCGTAGGTCTGGAGTGTCTTATTAGTCCCTTCAAAGGTGGTAAATATCATGTCTTCATCTGGTTCCGCTTTTTCAAGAGAAGCCAGGAGTCGCAGCGCTGGTTTGTATGAAAAATATTTTGCATCAGGGACATGATCCTTACCGATCTGAAACGAAAGACCCTTTTTCAATTGTTTATGGTATGCTTGTGTTTTTGATTTTAATTCACTTTGGCAAGCAAGAGTGCCTGCAAAAGAGACTAATAAAATGATCGTGTAGAGTTTTGTCATTCTGTTTCAGTTAATATAATTTTTCCATTGCTAAAGGATAGTCTGGTAATATTTTTAATCCCGTAGGCAGATAAATCACCGGCAGGAAACCATTGACCAAGATCCATATCATAAATTAAAAGAACAGCATCCTGCCCCATAATAATTTTATTTTTACCATACAATTCAAAATCTTCATGGCCCGGGGTAACTTCGGTTAAAATTTCAATACGCTTACTAAATGGATCAAACTTTTTTAAGTACCAAAATTGATCTGAATATTTGTGGATGTATAACAACTTATCGTCTGAAGAGGTTCGTAAGCATCGGCCAATATCTGAAGCGTAGTTTGCCACTATTTTTGTTTTGATATTTCCTATTCGCAAGGTGGGAGAATCGCCTAAAACAAAAAGGGCTACCAAGGTATCATTGATCCAGTTATGGTAACCAATGTTTTCTTTAAATGAAGGAAAGAGGTTTTGGTGAGTTCCATTAGGATTCAGCTCATATTTCCATAAGGTTTGTAATCCATCAGCCTCCACTCTAACTACAGAATAAGACTTGCTTCCAGGCATTGGAGTTGGAGAATATTCGGCTAGTTGGGTATCTGTAAGATTTTTAATGGTCCGGTTTTTTAAGTCAATTAACCGGATATCCGTATTGTTTGATGGTGGGGTTTGTGAGGTAAATAAGACTTGCGTATTATTCAAAAAATAGGGTTGATTGTTGTATCCGCGCTCGTTAAATTTACTTAGAAATTTTGGAGAGTGTACATCCCAGGTGGAGTCATTTAATTGTACGAGATCGAACAAGAATAAATTGGAAGTAGAAGGCTGTGCAAATGTTATGGTTACCAGGAAAATAGAAGAGATAATAAAGAAAAATTTCATGTGCTTAAATATACAATTTACTTTCAGCTATTTTAGAATCTATTTCGTAACCGTCATGTTTCAAACTAGTATTTCATTACACCGTCCTAGGATTTAAGTAGACAAACTCACTTATCGATTAATCACTTTTTCTGTCACTATAATCTATCGTTGCCTTTACAAAATCCACAAACAGTGGGTGCGGGTGTTCCACCGTACTTTTTAACTCTGGATGAAATTGGACGCCTACAAACCATCTTGTATCTTCTAATTCCATAATTTCGACCAGGCCTGTTTCTGGATTCTTACCACAAGCCATAAAGCCATTTTTTTCGAATTGGTTTAGGTATTTATTATTAAATTCGAATCGGTGTCGATGGCGCTCATGTACTATTTTTGATTTGTAAGCTTTAT
>JAHEJC010000589.1 GCA_024639065.1 Lewinellaceae bacterium
CTATGCGACAAAAAAAATAGGGCCAGGGCAAGATGCGTATTTTTCCGGTCTTTATGTTAGGGCCCATGATGGCTTGCATAGTCTACCGATGCGGCAGTATGAAATACAGACACCAGAGGGGCTGAAAATCTTACACACCGGTGATAATCAAACTTCAGCAACCTTGCCTTTAGTATCTGACGTAGATATTTTGCTGTTGAATTCTTGGATCAATGAATCAGGATTCATATCTAATATTGAGGGCATGAGGATTGCTATTAACAAAATCAAGCCAAAGGTAACCTTGCCTGGTCATCTAATGGAATTAGGTCATTTAGGAGGTTGGTATCCTCCAGAACCCTATCGGGATCCAATTGCATCAGATAATGGAAGTCTTATTTCAGATTTCTACATTCTTGGTTGGGGAGAAAGGTACCATTATAATAATGGCACCAATGATTCCATTAATCCTAATATTGTTGAAAATATCACTTATCAAAGCTATCAAGATTCTACTATAGTTTTTTGGGATTCCCCACGAGTTTCAGAAGATGGAGAAACTTCGACCTTTTACAGGATCATAGTGGACGATTCAATTGATTTCTTTACTGAAAATCATCAAGCTTCCTTCAATGAAATGATCAGTAATATTAAGATTTTTTCCTATGATGATTGCGGGAACCAAAGTGCAGGATATGCAGAAACCGACTTAACCGTTTCTGGTAGTGAGGACCAATTTCTTATTAACCAATTAGATGGCCTTTTTTCGCAAAATTTCCCTAATCCATTCAGTTCCTCCACAACTTTTAAATATGCATTAAAAAATTCAGAAAAAGTGATTCTTAAAATATTTAACCTGGAAGGACAGGAAGTGGCAACCCTGTTTGAAGGATTTCAACCGTTGGGAGAATATGAAATTGAATGGGACGCAAGAGAATTTCCCAGTGGGATTTATTTTTATAATCTCAGGACTGAGCAAGGAATGGTAACCAAAAAGTGTGTTTTACATAAATAGGCCGAGGAGGGCTTTTTATTTTTCACTTTTTTGAAACGGTGATTCGGTGATGCTGTAAATTCGTAAAGCTACAGGGGCGAGAAGCCTAAGGGGAAAACGGTGAGCGAAAAACGGAAAACAGTGTACTGACAGCGGACCCGCGGATCACAGAAAACTAGTATTTACCTCCCTTTTTACTTTTCTTCATATCCTTAACCATCTTACCAAATGATTTTTCTCTCCTTCGTTTGTCTGCAACAGTTCGATCAAAATGAGCTTGCTCGCGTTTCATTTTTTGATAATTATTATAAGCATCTTGATCAATTTCTTCCGCTTCTAACGCTTCCAATATAGCACATCCAATTTCATTAATATGGGTGCAATCTCTAAATTTACACTGATCCGCTAGTTCAGCCATTTCGTCAAACGTGGTTTCTAGTCCAATAGCTCCACCCGTAATTCCAACTTCCCTCATCCCTGGATTATCGATTAGAATACCTCCATTCGGCAACACCAATAATTCTCGATGGGTGGTAACATGTTTACCCCGATTGGCACTTTCACTTATTTCAGCGGTTTTCATTAATTCTTTCTCTGATAAATTATTTAGCAGGGTTGATTTACCAACTCCGGAAGAACCCAGTAAACAAAAAGTCTGACCTGCTGTAATGAAAGTTTTCAACTCATCAATGCCCTGCTTTGATTCATTGCTGAGTGGAATAATGGTAGTCTCCCTTAATCGCTTGGTCAAATTTTCTAGTCGATCATTTAATTCCAGATCATCACACAAATCAATTTTGCTAAGAATAATGATCGGTTGGATACCAGCTGTATGGCATATCGTCAAATATCTTTCCAGCCGATTCACATTAAAGTCTCGATCAACAGCCTGCACGATAAGACCACAATCTACGTTGGTAGCAATGATTTGTTTCTGTCCTACCTTACCTACTGCTTGTCTTTCAATGATGGATTTTCTAGGATAGATGGCATGAATCAAGGCCTTACCTTCATCGTATACTGATATGGCTACCCAATCTCCAACTGCTGGAAAATCGTTCCGGCTCTCAGCACTAAATCTTAAATTACCTATCAGTTCAGCATCAAATTCTCCTTGGTCATTTTTAACTACGTATCGATTTTTATGCTCAGCGATTACGCGCCCAACTTCGAAAGCATCCAGGTTATGCTCTTTACGGTGTTGTTCCAAAATGGGATTATAGCCTAATTCTTCAAGGGTAATAAAGTTTCTGTCATTCATATTCCTAAAGCCATAATAAGTCAATAAATATACTTCAACTATTATTAAATAATATCTGCTTGTAGATTAAAAAAAATAATTCTTAAAGACTAATTGCTTACAAACATTTAAAGGTAGGCAGGATAATATTATTGAACTGATCTGCTGATCTGTACTATTTTTCCAATATACATTCAGCTAAAGAAAAAATGATCAAACAATTTATATTGAAAAACTCCATTCTTGGATTTATCAATTATTCCTTTAACAATTTTTTTGTTTAATGTTCTTTGCTTTTTATTAAACAAAATAATTTATCCCCTGTTACTTCATTGTCTTAATGAAATACAAAATTTTAAAATCATAAAAACTTAAAATCATGAATAGGTTATCAATTTTCTTCAAATTTCTGTTTGTAGGTTTAATCGCTGCAACCATAGCAGCCTGCGATAATAATGACGATGTTACGCCTGCTGACCTTCAGCAAACTATCGCGGAAATAGCAGCTGCGGATGCGCAATTTAGTACCTTGGTTGCTGCGCTCGACCGAGTTAACTTAGTTCCTGTGCTTGATGGAGTAGGTAATTTTACCGTTTTTGCTCCCACGAATGCCGCTTTTCAAGC
>JAHEJC010000214.1 GCA_024639065.1 Lewinellaceae bacterium
GGGCCTAACCACAGATCCCATTTTAAATCTTTAGGTTTTTGACTTTCATCGGCTGCTGGCATAGGGAATCCTTGAGGCCAAACCGGGCGATTGGTCCAAACTTGAACTTTTGAAATATTTCCTAGTACCCCTGAATCAACCCAATTTTGGACCATGCCCAACAGTGGGTTGGATCCTCCTTGGTTTCCCATTTGACTGACTATTTTATTTTTTCTAGCCATTTCAGTGAGCAGCCGAGCTTCCCGAATATTATGGGTCATAGGTTTTTGTACATAAACGTGAATGCCTCTTTGCATCGCAAAAGAAGCAGCAGGTCCATGCGTATGATCAGGTGTGGAGATCGTTACCGCATCAATGTCTTTTTCTTGTTCGAGCATGACTCTATAATCATGATAGATCTTTGCATCTGGAAATGCTTCAACTGACCTGGAAGCTGATCCAGAGAAATCTACATCACACAAAGCAACCACTCTTTCTCTACCATTTACTGCAGCATTGCGAATATCACTGGATCCCTTACCTCCTGCACCGATGGCCGCAAGATTTAGTTGATCACTGGGAGGTGTAAAACCAACACCACCTAACACATGCCTGGGTACAATAAAAATTGAAGAAGCCAATGCACTGTTCTTGACAAATGTTCTTCGGGATGACGAGGAATGTTTACTTTTTTGATCTTTCATGAATAAGAAAATTTAGGTTTTTAGTTAATTATTTACTTCCAAATGAAGAGTCAGCTTTCTCAAATTTAGTTAAAAATATATGAACCGAAATTGAAGGTTTAAAAGTTGAACAATTACTCAAATGACTTATATAATTGTTCTAAACCTTCTAGCCTTTTATTTAATTTTTTTACTGCTTCAATTGTGGCGTCTGTAGGTCTTGCATCAGCTGATTGTAAAACAAGTTGCATATGTAAATATTTGCTTTGTAAACTTACAACTGATTCACTTTCTAAAATGCTTTCCGAAATACTCCCATATAAGATGTCCCCATCACGCGGTAGTCCCGTTCCACGTAATTTGGCTAATTTCTCTTGCATATCGTTTTTCAAATTTGAAGCACGATTATTCAATTTTGCGTCAATTGTTTCGCGAATGGTGAGTAGTTTATTATAATTAGTATAGCACTCCATCGAAAGTTTTGTTTGCAATTCCAAATCTTCATAATTAATCATTACTCTGGGATCCAGTCTTACTTGAATTTGCTGAGCAGAAATGACTCCATCTACATTCAGCCGAACCGTATAGTGCCCTGGGTGGACAAAAGGTCCGACGGGTGCACTGGGCGTATTTTTATGGACCGCAGCAATTGAAAAACTTTTTTGAGCTCCCTTGGGGGCTTGGTACCGCAAATTCCAGATTATGCGGTGATGCCCTTTTGCAGTACCAATTTCCTGATTTGGACGGATCCAATAGGTAGGATGTGGCAATTCGTTTGTATCAATCTCGGTTGGAATTTCATCACTAGAATAGGTGTGAACTATATTTTCATTTTGATCCAGAATTTCTATCTTGACTTTGAGAGCGTTTTGAGGAAGTATATAATCAATAATGGCACCATCTGGCGGATTTTCGCCAGTGGGCTCTTCTGGTGGTAATGGGGTATCACTGAACATATTGTACCGGACCCTGGTAGCCAGGGCAGGGGGTATCAAAACTGGGACGTTTGAATTTAGAGTCGTAGTAAGATTTCTAAGTGGCGAAAGGTCATCCAAAATCCAGATAGATCGGCCATGACTTCCGATGACCAAATCATTATCATGAATCACCAGATCTCGTATTGAAGTGGCCGGCATATTTTGACGAAGTGATGTCCAGGAATCGCCATCATCAATTGAGAAATAAACTTCCCGCTCTGTTCCTGCAAACAACAAACCAGGTTTTTTACGGTCTTCACGGACTACATTAACCGGGCCGTTAGGGTTCATTCCGTTGACAATTTTATGCCAGGTTGCTCCTAAGTCATGTGTTCTATAAATTAAGGGTTGCATATTATCCTTCCGGATCGCATTGACCGCAATATAGGCCGTATGTTCATTAAAATGTCCTGCATCAATTTGGGATATTTTATCCCACGACGTTAAATCAGGAGGGGTTACATCTTTCCAGTTCATACCTCCATCGGATGTCAGATGAACCAACCCATCGTCCGTACCTGCCCAAATTATATCTTTGTTTAAAGAGGAAGGTCCCAGGGCATATATGATAGCTCTTTGAGCCATAGTCTCCATTGCCTGGGTTTTAAAGTCCCCTACGCTGCTTGGGACTTCAGGTTGATCTCGGGTAAGATCAGGACTTATACTGGTCCAGGATTTTCCTCCATTGTGGGTCTTCCATAAAATATTGGTAGCGAATAACAACGTTTGGTCATCCGCCGGATGGAACATTAAAGGCATGGTGCGTATAAACCGGACCTTCCCGGTACGCAGAATTTCCGGGGCTACATTTTGAGACTGGCCAGTTTTTTTATTAAATTTTATGACTCGGCCGCCATAGATGATATTTGAATTATTTGGATCCGGAGCAATGTAGGCATATTCATCAGCGCCTACTCCCATCCAGTCACGAAAACTGATTTGGCCACCATTGCCTCTACTAGCTATTCCAATAGCTCCGCTTTCTTGTTGACCTCCATATACCCAATAAGGAAATTGATTATCCGTGGTCACATGATATAATTGTGCGGTTGGTTGATTATACCATGAACTCCAGGTCTTACCACCATTTACGGTAATAGTCGCACCCTGGTCAGCAGCGAATAGCATGATATCCGGATGCTCCGGATTAATCCATATACGATGATAATCATCTCCTCCCGGAGCTCCTTTAATAGAAGTCCAATTATATCCTCCATCAGATGATTTGTAGGAAGCTATATTCCCGGAAAATAATACGTCGGGATTGGTAGGATGCACTTTGAGCTCGGCAAAATCACCGGCTCTTCCCCATATTCTATAATTACGGTGAATTAATTTCCAACTTTCTCCCGCGTCGTCACTGCGGTATAATCCCCCATTTTCATCGGCTTGCACCGTTGCATAAATTCGATTAGGGTTGCTGGGTGCAATACCAACCCCAATACGTCCCAATCCTTGTGCTGCCGTAGGGAGACCTTGCTCAAGTCTACGCCAATTCGATCCACCATCTGTTGATTTATATAATCCACTGTGTGTACCGGAAAAACTTGCATTTTCCCATGGACCTTCCTGATGTTCCCACATATCCGCATAGATAATTTTTGGATCGGTTGGGTCAAATTCTACCTGAGCAGATCCGGTGTTATGATTGATGTAAAGTACTTTTTCCCAAGTGACTCCTCCATTAGTTGAACGGAAAACTCCGCGCATCTCATTGGCTCCATAGGGATGACCCAACCCGGCAACAAAAACAACATCGGGATTTGATGGATGTACAATTACCCGCGCAATTTGTTGCACATTATCCAACCCTATATGATTCCAGGATTTACCTCCATCGGCGGATTTAAACATTCCATCACCTACTGATAAATCAGGTCGATGAAGACCTTCTCCTGATCCGACATAAATGATATCAGGATTGGAATTAGCCACAGCAATATCACCTACTGACCCGGTAGGTGCATCATCGAAAATAGGATTCCAAGTGCGACCATAGTCGTCGGTTTTCCAAACACCTCCATTGTTTACGCCTATGAAAAAAACATTGGGTTGGGAGGGAACGCCTACTGCGCCTACTGTTCGACTGGCACGAAAAGGGCCTATACAACGATAACTTAAATCCTGGAATAATCCGGCATCCAACGTTTGTCCCATTGAAGGAAGAACAATGAGTACAAATAATATAGTTTTGATGAATTGCATAATCTGCGTATGATAAGTTGCTGTCTATTTGTTAATTAGCCAAGTTTCTTTCAGATTGCTCACTGTTGGCTAATACGAAAGTCTATGAGCTGAAAGATACTAAAGCTATTCGATTAATATCATTTCTGATTTTGTATTTATTATTTTGAATTGAAAAAATACGCTCAACAGGAAAAAGCGATATCCCAGAATTCTGAGCTACCTGAACATTCAAAGTTCTAAATTGTCTTAATTTAGATGCTTGGATCTACAGTTCAGATCTAACTATGTATTAAATTAATAAGATTGAGATTTAAATGACGTCCCATATGCAAAAATCAATTAGTACCCTGGTAGCTCTCATAGGATTGTACTCATGTGGGACGGTGGTAAGACCATTCTATAGCAGCGAGTTCAGGGATTGGCCATCCATATCTAAGACCAGTAATAAATCATTGGTTCATTCATTATATCTGATCGGTGATGCAGGTCGTTTGGATGATATACCAAATGGAGAAAATTATGTACTTAATGCCGCTAAAGCAAACATCGAAAAATCGTTAGGTGAAGAAACACTTGTCTTCTTGGGAGATAATGTTTATGATTACGGTTTAGCAAAAAAGGATCACCCAGAAAGAATTCTGGGAGAAAGGATATTAGAGGCTCAGCTGCAGCTTGCTCAACGTGTAAATGGAAACACCTTTTTTATTCCAGGAAACCATGATTGGAAGAAAAGTAAGAAAGGTGGATTAAAAGCAGTGAAGCGGCAGGAGAAATATATTGAATCTTATTTTGATGAAGCATTTCCCCATAAGGTGAAGATGTACCCAGGCAAGGGATGTGCCGATCCGGAAGTTATCAAGATCCATAAGGATTTGGTATTTGTTTTTTTAGATACCCAATGGTGGTTGCAAAACTGGGAAGATGAAAAACACATGAATGATGGTTGTGAAATTAAGTCAAAAGCAGACTTGCTCCACTCCATAGAAGAAATATTAACGGAACATAAAAATGATGAAATTGTGGTGTTGATGCATCATCCAATCATGAGTAATGGCACCCATGGTGGGCATTTTTCTATGAAGCATCACCTATTTCCGCTTACTGAAATCAATAAAAATTTATGGATTCCACTGCCATTTATTGGGTCTGCCTATCCGGTTTATAGACAGGTATCCGGTTCAGTGCAAGATATTACCAACGGTCGAAATCAAGAAATTGTTCAGGGAATTGATCAGATTGCCAAGCGTCTAAGAGTTGATGTTATATTTGCTTCAGGGCACGAGCATTCTCTTCAATATTTTGATCAGGATAAACTGAAATATATTGTGAGTGGCTCTGGGGCTAATGAAACGTATACTGCCGGAGGCGGTCTGGCTGACTATGCAAGACAAGCTAGAGGATTTGCCAAATTGCTTTTTTATGAAGACTTCGAAACCTGGTTGGAGTTTTATACTGTAGCTGGTTTTAATGCTGAACCTGTACTTGAATTTAGAACCCAGGTTCGCGAAGCTCGAGCCGGAACGGTGGAAACCGGAATCCAATTTCCGGATATATCTCCAAAAGATACTTCAGTGGTAGCAAATCAGTCGTTTGCTGCTGGCAAGCTAAAGTCCCTTTTTATGGGCCCTCAATACAGAGAAATGTGGGCAACTGGTGTGCAGGTTCCAATTATTAATCTTCAACAAGAGTTAGGTGGTCTGACGCCAATAAAAAAAGGAGGAGGAATGTCGTCAAATTCCCTCAGGATGGAAGTAGACAATGGAAAACAGTACATTCTTCGGTCCATTAATAAAGACTATACCAAATTGGTGCCGCCTCAATTCGCAAATTTAAAAGTAATAAATATTATGAAGGATCAGAATAGTGCGAGCCATCCTTACGGTGCATTAGTCATTCCTTCTCTTTCCAAGGCAGCCAATGTATATTATACCAGTCCCAGATTAGTATATCTCAAACATCAACAGGGTCTTGGAAATTACAATAGTCAATTTCCTGAGGAGTTATATTTGCTGGAACAGCGCCCAAGTGGTGATTGGTCAGATGCCAGTCAGTTTGGTCATTCTCCAAATATTATTGGTTATACTGATTTACTTGAAATTATAAGAGATAAGAAACAGCATTTTGTTGATCAGAAATGGGTGTGTAAATCTCGGATGTTTGATATGTTAATTCACGATTGGGACCGTCATGATGATCAATGGAGATGGGCCAGTTTTGAACAAGAAGACAAAGTCTTGTACCGGCCTATTCCGCGGGATCGAGATCAGGCATTTTATAAGTTCAAGGGAATTGTACCTACTTTAATAGCCTCCTCTTTGGTAAAGAAATTCAAAACCATGAAGGGTGATGTTAGGGATGTAAAAAATTTAGCCTTTAATGCTCGATATTTTGATAGGTATTTTATGAATGAATTGGAATGGGCAGATTGGGAAAAAATCATCGAAGAGTTGCAGTATAATATGACTGATGAATCTTTTGAAAAAGCATTCCAACATATTCCAAAAGAAGTACAACATTTGGACAGTAAGGAGATTATTGAAATGTTGAAATCAAGAAGACAAAATTTAAAGTCCATTGGAAAAAAACTATATGATTTCATCTCAAAAGAAGTAGAAATTTCTGGTACAGACAATGATGATTTATTTGAAATAGATATTAAATCAAATGGAAATGTCCAGGTAAAATATTGGGTAAAACGTAAAGGTAAAAAGGACATACTAAAATATGATCGTACTTTTTACCCAGATGAAACGAAAGAAATCAGAATGTATGGATTGAGGGGGAAAGATGATTTTATAGTTCAAGGACCGGGAGAAACAAAAATTCGAATTCGGATTATAGGTGGTGAAGATAAAGATGAGATAAAAAATGAGTCTATTGTCCAGCATGTTATTGCCTATGATGATACCGAAGGCTTGAAATCTAAAGGAGATAAAATCAAGTTTAATTTGTCAAATGAAGTTGAAAATAACGAATACATCAGAAACTCCTTTGTATATAATACCTCCTTGACTCTACCTGCTTTTGGTTACACCAAAGATGATGGTGTGTGGATTGGATTTTTCAGAACCTGGAAAACCCAAGGATGGAGGAAATCACCTTTTAAGACTCAACATACACTTGGGGTTCAAGTCGCTCCTGGGGGGCAGAACACGGTAAAATTAAGTTATGATGCGCAGTTTCGTAGAATAATTGGTAAACTGGATTTCAAACCTACAGTGGTCATCGATTTTCCGAGTTACGAAAACTTTTTTGGTTACGGCAACGAATCGGTCAATGAACTTAGAGAGAAAGAATTTAACTGGGTGCGAAAAAGAGCTATTCATATAGCCCCATTCCTGAATGTAAGCAGTGACAATCAACAAATACACCTTCATTTTGGCCCGGTTTTCGAGTCTATTAGGATCGTGAATTCAGAAGGAAGAGTATCGCAAGATGAATTATTGGGATTCAGTGAGTCTGATTTTGAACGGAAAGATTTTTTAGGCTTCCATATACATCATGATATCAATTTTTTGGATCGTCCTTCTAAGCCAACTAATGGTTTAAAATTAGATATTGGTGCTGGATTTATGAAAGGACTATCCAGTGAAAGGTCTTTCTTCTCTTTCGAAGGGAGCGTTCAAACCTATCTGCGCATATTCAACAATCCTGAGTTGGTCTTAGCAAATAATGTGGGTTTTGATTTAATCGAAGGTGAAGCGGAGTTTTACCAGTTGCCCAATTTGGGCAATAATCAAAACTTAAGAGGTTATCGCAATAATCGTTTTAGAGGCAATTCTGCGTTTTTCGAAAATGTCGATTTGAGACTCAAACTCTTTGAGTCGGATAATAACCTTATTCCATTTGATTTTGGTGTATTAGGTGGATATGATGTAGGAAGAGTTTGGTATGATGGTGAAGATTCTGACCTGTGGCACCAAAGCTACACCGCGGGTGTATGGTTTGACTTATTAGGAGCAGCAGTACTGCAACCTTATTATTCATGGACGGACGATGAAAACCTGATCAGTGTGAGGCTTGGCTTTAATTTTTAACACAATGAACCCCTCCAAGCACACCAAGGCTCCGGTGGACTGAAGAGTACAAGAGACAAGAGACGGAGAGACCAGGTGATTCAGCATTAAGTACGAAATGACTCACGAACCATTGATTTATCAAAAAACCAGAACCAGTTGTGATGAATATCTTCTAAATGGATTTCATTCATTAATTTCACAGTGACAAAATCAACCTTGTTTTGAAAAAGTTAAGTTATTGTTTAGCATTTACTTTCTTAATGGTCTCTAGCCTGAATTTAAAGGCCCAGGTAAAAGAAGGTCCTTTTCCACTCAGAGAAGATGTATCTTCTATTGATGGAATCATGAAAGCTTATTACGAAGTTGTATCGGGTCCAGCCGGGGCTCCTCGTCAAGTAGAGAGAGACCGATCCCTGCATCACGAGGATGCCTTGATTATTATTACCGGTAAAGATGAAAACCAACAACCCTATTCCCGGACCTTGACTTTCGATGAGTTTCATGCCAATACCTCAGCTTATGAAAATGGATTTTGGGAATATGAAATTGATCGAAAAGTTCAACAATTCGGTAACATTGCCCATGTATGGAGTACTTACGCATGGAGTCAAACTAAGGATGGAATGGTCGGAGGCAGAGGCATAAACAGCATTCAACTTTATCATGATGGGCAACGGTGGTGGTTGCTGTCCTGGATGTATGACAGCGAACGTGCAGATAATCCTATTCATGCCTTGACTGATGAATCATCACCTATTCCCGATTGGTTCATTGAAGATTTGAATAACCATATCGGCATATGGAAAACAGATAACAGTTCGTATAAATCCACAGATGAAGCAATAGATGCTTATGGTATTGAATGGAGCTGGGGTATTGACCAAAAAAGTATAGTCGGGCATTTATATGGATTTCAAAATGCTGCTAAAACCGCTGATTTTTGGCAATTTAGGTATTATTGGGACCCGGCAGATGGCAAGGCCATAATTGTTCAATATGGTTATGGTGGTGTGCTTGGAAAGGGTTTGGTCAAACCTTTGGGTAACGGAACATCAGAATCTATTCAAACTTTTTTCTCGCCGGGCCAACCATCCAGAAAAATAAAACATGAGGAAACATTAACTGGCGATATTCAAATATCCACTTCATTCAGATTAGATGAAAATGAAGAGTGGATTAAAGATAGACATTATACCTGGCACCGAATTAAAAAGAATAGTCAAAACTGAATTTAACCAATCTCAGTGAAAAATGTAACTGCGACCATATTATCTCTTGATCAGATTGAAAAATATCTCCGGGATATTGATAGCATACCCTTGATTGAAACAGGATTCGTAGAATATTCAAATGGGTCAACGGTAATTCCACCAGTGGGTGAACTACTGTTTGAAAATCCTCCTGGTGATACTCATATTAAATATGGATACATAAAAGGGCAGCAATATTTTGCGGTTAAGATCGCTTCAGGATTTTCCAAGAATACAGAATTAGGTATAAAATCCAGTCAGGGAGTGATCCTGTTATTTAGTCAAAGAACCGGAGAATTAAAATGTGTTTTATTGGATGACGGTTTGCTTACAGATGTTCGAACTGCAGTCGCCAGTATGATTACCATAAAATATCTTGCTCCTAACCAATTAAGCCGGATTGGTATTATTGGTACAGGCATCCAGGCAAAACTTCAATTGGATTATTTACACACGGTAACCGCGTGTAAAAATGTTGTAGTATGGGGGCGTACCCTTCAGAATGCGCATGCTTTGAAAAAAGAATATCAGGATAATTATAAGATCAAGGTTGCAGAAACCGCACGAAGTCTTGCCCAACAATGTCAGGTCATTATTACCACAACTTCCTCAACTTCCCCACTCATTCAATATGACGACCTGAATCCGGGAACCCATATTACCGCGCTGGGCTCCGATACGTCTTCAAAAGTAGAGTTGGATCCTGAAATAATTAAACAAGCCGATGTTGTCGTATCAGATAGTATTGCTCAAAGTATGCATAGAGGAGAAGTTTATCAAGCGCGTAGTGCTGGAGCCTTGAAAGCTGAATCCCTAATAGAATTAGGCAACCTAATTCAAAATCCAATGCTTGGTCGGAAAAATGATCAACAGATTAGCGTAGCGGACCTAACCGGTGTGGCTGTGCAGGATATTATGATAGCCACGGCTGTTTTTGAACGACATCTAATAGACCAATAGCCAAGTTAAAGAACCTGACGACTGTTTCAAAGAAGGCAATATCCATTGCTATAACCGCTGGCTTAATTAATTCTTCATTCTAAATCGACTAAAAAATGCAAGATTGTATATTCTGTAAAATCGTAGCTGGGAAAGCTCCGTCCTGGAAAGTATATGAAACGGATCGGGTATATGCCTTTTTGGACATCAATCCAGTCAATCCTTACCACACCTTGGTGATTCCCAAATCCCATTATAAAGACATTTATGATGTACCGGAGGGTGACCTTAGGGCCATAAGTTCTGTGATAAAATATTTGACTACTTTATATCAAGAAAAATTAGGAATAAGAAATGTCCAAATTATTAATAACTCAGGAAAAGAAGCTCAGCAAGATGTATTCCACATACATTTTCATATTGTTCCAAGACACCTGGGCGATGGTCAAAACATTCATTGGGAGACGCATCCTGAAATGCGTGATAAGTTCGATCAAATG
>JAHEJC010000215.1:0-3206 GCA_024639065.1 Lewinellaceae bacterium
TACAAGAATTATTCGATCATTTAAAAAGTACGCATGCACCTAAACTTTTTAGTATCATATACCAAAACATGGAATGGCTGGATGAGGATATCGACAACCCCTATTTTGTTGCAAAATATCATGAACACATGCAACGTATGCAAGCCGATGGACCTGCGCTTGGACCCGACTGCGTTGATACGTGTAAGAAGTATTTTTCCGTAATACCAGACACGATACTTTTTGAAGCCAGCAATTGGGAGGTGCGACCTACAGATAAAAGTTTACTTAACCATTTATTACGATTTTATAAAAGGTCTATACCGGCAACTTCTGGCGATCCAAGTTTCAATGCTAGGTTTGAAAAATGGCATAGCCAAAAAGTAAATTGCCTTTCAAAAGGATTATTAGGAGCCAAAGTACTTCATCAGGACTTGCTGTGGATAAAGAAAGATTCTACCTAAGGCGCTAAGCTGAGACACTGCCTACCTTTACAATTATCAAAATTCTAAAATTGGTAGAAGTATATAGAAAAAGATGAGTGCAAAGAGCCCGTTCTATTAGGATGATTTTGTTTTATCAATGAATGTATATTCACAATATACATTTACTACTATCTACATAAATACTGAAACATAAACTTCGACATACATACCAATTCAATCATCTTTTCCCTATTTTTAAAATTATGTCTGTGGAATATAGTCAAGTATCTAATATCAATGAACTTAGGCAAGTATTAGCATTACAAAAAATCAATCAGGAATCGGCTATTACCGCCCAAGAGTCCAAAAGTCAAGGTTTCGTTACGATAAATCATACGCTTGAGGTATTAGAAAGAATGAATACACCACATGGTCATATAATTGCCAAAAATGTAGCAGGAGAAGTCATCGGATATTGCCTGGTCATGCTCGAAACTATGCACAGTGACATGCGCATTTTGACCCCACTCATTCAAAAAATAAATCAACTAACCTATCGAGGTCATAAACTGATCGAATCCGATTACTTTATCATGGGCCAGGTTTGCATCGCCAAAGATTTTAGAGGCCAGGGAGTCTTCGAGGGGTTATACAGACATATGGAGTATTGCATGAGCCCTCATTTTGATTTCATCATCACATCCATTGCAAAACGCAATACTCGATCAATTAGAGCGCATCAAAAAGTAGGATTTCAAGTAATAGACGAGTATATTGATGATACTGAAGATGACTGGGTGGTAGTAATTTGGGACATTTAAAAAATGTAAATACTAATCAAACATTAGCTTCGATAACTTATGCCAATCAAATAACTTATGAAAGATAAACGTCGGACATTTTTAAAAAAGGGGATGGCCCTGGCCACTGGAATTTCTATACCCGGTTTAAGCGAATTAAGCAACCCAATTTCCAATGAAGTACTTGAAGCTAAACATCTGGCGAAAGACGCTGGTATTGAGTTTTGTCTTGCTTATTTTTGGGGTATTGAACCGCGCAAAATTGCTCTGGCAAAACAAATGAACGTATTAGGAGCAGTTGGAGGAATCAATCCTTCCATGGTGAGCATGAAAGGATCTGATAATTATGATTTCCAGGTGATCAAAGCAGTTAAAGAAGCATGGGAAAAAGAGGGGTTGAAATTAAAAGTCATTGAAGGACCTCCCTCCTTATACACCAAAACCAAGCTAGGGTTGGAGGGAAGAGATGAAGAAATCGCAAACTTTATAAAATTCATTCAACATATTGGATCGCTTGGAATTGATACAGTCTGCCATAACTGGATGCCGGTCATCAACTGGACCAGGAGTAACTTTGAAAAATCGAGTCGTGGTGGGGCACTGGTGAGTTCCTTCGACATTAAGGAAATAGAAAATCAACCTATGATCACCGAGTTTGGTGAAATTACTCATGATAAGATGTGGGATAATATGGAGTATTTTCTCAAAGCCGTAATTCCAGAAGCTGAAAAAGCAGGTGTGAAATTGGCTTTGCATCCGGATGATCCACCAGTAGATTCAATACGAGGAATTCCTAGGATTATGACTTCCGTAGATGCATTTAAAAAACTGCTTGATCTTTATCCTAGTCCCAGTAATGGGATCACGTTCTGCCAAGGTAGTTTTGCTTCTATGGGGGATGAGAATAATTCAGTAGATATTCCAGCAGCAATTAAATACTTTGGTAAACGAGAAGCCATTCATTTTGTGCATTTTAGAGATGTTCGCGGGCATAAAAATAATTTTGAAGAGACGTTTCATGACAATGGAAAGACCGATATGTATAAGGCAATGGAGGCCTATTATACTATTGGATTTAAAGGGCCTATGCGACCTGACCATGTACCAACTATGGCAGGAGATAGTAACAAACATCCAGGTTATAGCACTATAGGTACTTTGTTTGCGATTGGTTACATGCGAGGATTGATTGAAGGTGTTTCAAAAGTGTATTCAGGTTAAGTCTTTTGTGCATAAAAGCATATACTACCTTGAAATCACATTCCTGGCACCCACAATTCTTGTCTTCCAGTAAGTGGAAGAGTTTATATTTTCTGTAATCACCCCTTTTGAAGTGGTACTATGTATGACCCACAATTCCCTTTTTGATTTTTTAGTAACTACTGCAACGTGATTAATCTTTCCTTTTTGGGTGAAGAAGATCAAATCACCGATTTGGGCCTCTTTCCATTCAATTCTTTTGCCATGCCTGAATTGATTAACCGAGGTGCGTGGAAGCAAGATGTCAACGGTTTTAAACACATTAAACATTAACCCGGAACAATCATAGCCGTTACGATCCGTTCCTCCATATTTATAAGGTGCACCTAAGTATTTTTGCGCTGAGTGAACTACTACATTCCTAATTCCAAGCTCGGCATTGGGTCCATCACTTTTACCAACATTCTTTTTGGTTATTGAACAAGATAAGAGCAAAATAAACCCTACCAACACATAAACTATGAGACTATTATTTTTATGGAGATGGTGATCTAAACAGCAGGTTTCTTGCATATTCATGCTTCTTTGAAAATGAAAATACACATTATAAATAATTCATCACCTCCTGCCTACAGCAAGCAGGCCTTTACTCCCCTTCAAGGGGGACAAATCAACCAGGTATCCCCCTGGAGGGGGCTGGGGGTGGAAAAGTTTAACTGGCTTTTCGCTTTCTATTTCCCTTTGGCAATACTTTCGCGTTCATAGCTATCCAATTTTCTAAGACCTCTATCACTGAAGCAAT
>JAHEJC010000215.1:3306-10486 GCA_024639065.1 Lewinellaceae bacterium
GCTTGTTGAGCCTTACTTTCTGGCACAAATAAATGATCATGATAATATCCGGCCACTACATTACAAGGTATACCATGATCAGTCAACGCATTACTTACCGCCGCCGTTAATCCAATAGCTTCCAGTGATGAGAGTACCTGCAGGGTAATCCGTTTATAGGTTGACTCAAATTTAATATTATTTTGTTCGGCCACCTTTTTTTCCATAATACATGTCCAGCCTTCAGCTTCCTGAATGCAGGCGAAAATAGAATCGTCTAACTGTGGTAATATATTTGTTGCAAAAAACACATATTCTTCTTCAGATAATAAAGGATCTAAGGATTCTAATAATACCTTTAAATTCATTTCTCCGCTCATGGATAAATTTTTAGAAAATAATACAATTATAAGTCACTTACTTTCTATTCAACTCTGTAACTTGACGGCTTAAATATATTTTAAATATGAAGATAATTTCTCTTTTCTTCTCTATCCTCCTTCTAACCATCTTCTTGCATTGTCAAATAGACAAAAATAATGAATCTATGGCATTCCCATTCGATGATTTATCCCTTAGCTGGAAAGTGCTCACCAATCATTACAACAATAAAACCCAACATCTGGCAGCATTCATCATTGAAAATAATTCTAAGGATACGCTTTTTAATGACTGGAAATTATACTGGAATCAATCACCTCGCACCGTGTTTGAAGTAAAAAACCCCTCTGTTCAATTGAGAAAGATAAATGGTGATTTCTATGAAATGGCTCCAAGAGCAGACTTTCAACTTGCTCCAGGTCAGAAAATAACGGTTGAGTACATTTCTTCTGATTGGTTGATCAAAGAAAGCGATGGGCCTGTCGGAGTCTATTTTGTGGATCATGAAGCCCGTTCAAAGCAAGTTAAGTCCTTCCAAATTTTGCCTTTTGAGTCTGAAGAACAAATAGCACGCTCCACCGTTGAAGCTACTCCACCATATACAGCCTTAAGACAATTCGAGGAAAATGAAAAACTCAATTTTGACGATGGAGAGGTTACTTCCTCCATAATTCCTATACCAAAATCATATAGTGTCCGCAGTGGTGCATTCAACTTAACATCGGCTACCAGCATTACGTTTTCTGAAGGGCTGAATAGTGAAGCCGATATACTCATCAAATTGGTTGAAGAAGTCAATGGCCTCAAGTTAATGAATCCAGAACCAACCAATGCACCAGGTGCCGTACACCTGGCCATAGTAAGAGGATTGAAGTCAGAACAATATAGTCTGGTAATCGATCAAAACCAAATCACCATTAATGGAGGCGACCCCGCTGGTGTATTTTATGGTATTCAATCATTGATACATCTTATCCCCGTAGAGTCTTATGAAAAATCCAAAGAAATTGCTTTTCCTGCCCTGGCTATTACTGATGGTCCTACCTTAGGATACCGAGGAATTCATATAGATGTAAGCAGGCACTTTTTCTCTAAGCAGACCATTTTAAAAATGATCGATATTCTGTCCCGCTATAAGATTAATAATTTGCTTTTTTACTTTACGGAAGACGAGGGCTGGCGACTGGAAATAAAGGACCTGCCGGAACTCACCGAGGTAGGGGCGCGACGGGGTCATACCCTGGATGACCGGGAATATTTACAACCCTCCTATGGTTCCGGCCCGGATCCGGCTGGTCCACACAACAATGGAACCGGCTATTATACCCGTTCAGATTACATAGAAATTTTGCAATATGCTCAGGCCCGACATATGAAGGTCATTCCTCAGGTCAATTTCCCCGGACATGCCAGAGCTGCTATCAAAGCTATGGAGGCCCGCTATCACAAATACAAAGACACCGATCCTGAGAAAGCAAACGAATTTCGGTTAGTAGATCCTGATGATCAATCGGAGTACCTCTCTGCCCAACACTACACAGACAATATCGTATGTGTTTGCCGGGAGTCAGCATTTGCCTTTTATGAAAAAGTGATGGACGACATTATCTCCATCTATGAAGAAGCCGGAGCTCCCCTGGAAATTTTTCATACTGGCGGTGACGAGGTACCAAGAGGCGCTTGGACTAAATCACCTCTTTGCGAAGAATTTTTACAAGCAAATCCAGCAATTGGGGAAGCCAATCAACTGCAGCGTTATTTTTCAGAACGTGCTACCGAAATTATCAAACGCAAAGGATTGATAAATGGAGCATGGGAAGAAGCGGCCATGAATATTCAGCCAGATGGCTGGACTCCAAATAGAAAGCTGGCAGACGGATCGATGATCGCCTATATATGGAATAATATTTGGGGTCAACAGGATCTTGGTTATAAAATGGCCAATGCAGGATTCCCGGTGGTACTTTGTAATGTCACTAATTTATATTTTGACCTGGCTTACAACAATGATCCCCGGGAGCCGGGACTTTATTGGGGTGGTTTTTGCAATGCCCGATTGGCTTATGAATTTATACCTGGTAACCTATATAAGTCTACCCAACAGGATGCATTGGGCAATAAATTCCTGCCGGAAAGAGATTTCGTGGATCTCGTCCCATTGTCTCCGCAGGGCCAACAAAATATAATAGGCATCCAAGCCCAGTTATGGGCTGAGACCTTACAGGACCAGGATATGCTTGAATATTACTATTTACCTAAACTCTATGGATTTGCTGAACGTGCTTGGAATGGTGATCCAGTATGGGCTAGGATTGAAAATACAGCAGAACGCAACGCAGTAGCTGACTTGACATGGAGTAGAGTGGCCCAGGTTATTGGCAAAAAAGAATTGCAAAAGCTTGACTTTCTTGGTGATGGTTATAATTACCGCATACCTACTCCCGGCATTAAAATCTCCCAGGACACCTTGTACATGAATACTTCTTATCCGGGTTTCGAAATTCGCTTTACCTTGGATGGTTCCCAACCTACACCAAATTCGCAATTATATACCGGTCCAGTCCAAATAAATGGAGCTTTAGTAAATGCCAAAATATTTAACAAACAAGGTCGATCCGGCTTGACTGCCCGGTCAGAAGATACTATTGTGGATTGAATAAAATTAGGGGAATTGATAACTATAGAACAAGCATCTTTGCTGGTTGAAACGATCTATGGGTTTAAAGGCTCTCTCGAAAAATTGCCTGGCTATGAAGACCTGAATTTTAAATTGTCAACAGCGGATGGTCAAATCTACACACTTAAAATCAGTCAGGATAATGCGCATCCCGACTGGATTGACTTACAAGTAAAAGTATTAAGATATCTAGAAAAATCTTTGGATTTTTCAATCCCCTTCGTTCACCCTACTATAGACGGACAGCCCTACGTTGAAAAGCAACTTGAAGATGGAAAAGCTCATTTTATAAGAATGCAAAAATGGGTGCCAGGACAAGTACTAGCTAAGGTTAAACCACATATTAATACTTTATTAAATCAAATTGGAAGTGTTGCTGGTGCTTTTAGTAGGGGGCTCGCTGGATTTGAACACCCGAATGCAATCAAGCCGTTCAATTGGGATATTGCAAGACTACTGGATTATGAACCTTTCCTGACCTACATTCAAGATAAAAATCAAAAAGAAATTGTTACTCATTTTTTCAGTGCATTTAAGCACAACTTACCTATTATAAATAAACTTCGGAAAAGTGTATGTTATAATGACCTCAATGATTATAATATATTAACCAGCTGGCAAAAACATGAACTAAAGATCACCGGGATAATAGATTTTGGTGACGTCATCTATACACAAACCGTCAACGAACTAGCTATTGCTTGTGCTTATGCATGCATGCATCAAAAGGAACCTTTGTCTGCTGCGGCAGAAATTGTGAAAGGGTATCATACTGCTTTTCCTTTGGAAGATCAGGAGTTAGAGATGTTGTATTTTCTCATTGCCGCACGTTTAGTAATTAGTGTTTGCAATTCAGCAAAAAATAAAAAGGAAGAACCAAACAATGAATACTTGTTGATTAGTGAAAAACCAGCCTGGAATCTTCTTGAAAAATGGAGGGCATTATCCCCTTCATTTGCTTATTACCGGTTTAGAGAAGCTTGTGGCCTGGCACCTTGTCCAAAAGAATCGTTATTCCAACAGTGGTTAAAGCAAAATAAACAAAACTTAATCCCCCCTATTTCCATTTCCGGAAAAACCGTTACGTGGCTGGATCTCAGTTTAGACAGTTT
Organism: Lewinellaceae bacterium; assembly: GCA_024639065.1. Classification (GTDB taxonomy): domain Bacteria; phylum Bacteroidota; class Bacteroidia; order Chitinophagales; family Saprospiraceae; genus JAHEJC01. The sequence continues at coordinate 7,456 of JAHEJC010000215.1, forward strand.
GGAATTTGGTCATGTCAGCAAATTTGAATCGCTGTCCAAATTTGAGAAAACGATTGCACGGTATTTGGAGGACCAAAATGCTCAAATTGGACTTGGCGGGTATGGTGAGGTAAGGGCGTTTTATTCTTCAGATGCTTATCATGTGCAAGGCAATCAAGGAACACAGAGCAGAACAGTGCACCTCGGCTTAGATATTTGGAGTCCATTTGGCACTTCCATAATATCACCACTAAGCGGGACGATTTACGCAACTGCCAACCATCAGCAGGACAGAGACTATGGGGGAATGGTGATCCTTAAACATGTGGTTTCAGATGAACTCACATTTTATACCTTATACGGTCATCTTGCCTGGTCTTCGATTCAACACTGGAAGCTAAACGATCTGGTAAAAGCCGGCGATAAAATTGCTGAATTAGGCAATAAAGAAGAAAATGGGCAATGGCCTCCCCATCTGCATTTTCAGGTTATGTTGGATATGCTAGGTTGGCAAGACGATTTCCCTGGGGTTGCTTTTCATAAAGAAGCAGCTGTGTGGAAAAGCATATGTCCCTACATCCCCTTTTATCCAGGGCATCCAGCCAACCTGGAAACACCGATCAAAGAAATGATCACCATCAGGAAGAAATTGCTGGGTAAGAATCTCAGTCTTTCCTATGATGATCCGATCCACATGGTCCGTGGTTATAAACAATATCTGTACGATCATACGGGTAAACGTTTTCTGGACACGGTCAATAATGTAGCGCACGTAGGACACGAACATCCAAGAGTAGTTGCTGCTGGCCAACGTCAAATGGCCGTACTCAATACCAACACTCGTTACTTACACCACAACCTCCTGGAATATGCTGAAAAGTTATTAGCCACTTTCCCTGATGAGCTTTCGGTATGTTATTTTGTCAATTCGGGAAGTGAAGCCAATGAGCTGGCTTTAAGGATGGCTAAAACGTTTCGGGCCAGAGAAGATATGATTGCTGTCGAGGTCGGCTACCACGGCAATACCGGGAACACCATTGATATCAGCTCGTATAAATTTGATCAACCTGGCGGGCTGGGAAAACCGAATCATACACATGTAGCACCTATCCCCGATACGTACAGAGGCATCTATCGCAATACGGAAAATGCCGGCATCCTATATGCCGAAAATATCAAGACCATCATCGAAGACTTAAAAATAAGTAGAACACCTCCTGCTGGATTTATTGCAGAGAGTATTATGAGTTGTGGAGGCCAAATTGAGCTACCTCCAAACTATTTAAGTGAAGTTTATACGTTGATTCGTAACGCTGGAGGTGTCTGTATAGCCGATGAAGTTCAAGTAGGGTTTGGCCGGGTAGGTAGTCATTTTTGGGGATTTGAATTATCCGGCGTTGTTCCGGATATTGTAACTTTGGGCAAACCAATCGGAAATGGACATCCTTTAGGTGCGGTCATCTGCACTCAGGAAATAGCCGAAGCCTTTAATAATGGGATGGAGTATTTCAATACGTACGGTGGGAACCCAGTATCTTGCGCTATTGGGCTGGAAGTGCTCAAGGTGATCGAAGATGAAGATCTTCAACAAAACGCATTGGAGATAGGCAATTATATAAAACAAAACTTGATGGAATTGCAAAACGACTATCCCATCATTGGTGATGTGCGAGGGCAAGGATTGTTCCTTGGGTTTGAACTAGTTCGAGATCACAAAACCCTCGAAGCTGCTGATCACGAAGCGAATTACCTAGTCAATCGTATGCGAATCCTGGGCTATCTCATGAGCACGGATGGTCCCTTGCACAATGTTATCAAGATAAAACCACCCATGTGCATAACCAAGCAGGATGTGGATGGGTGGATGGAGTATTTGGCAAGTGTCTTGAGTGAAGATCCAATGCAGGTTTGACTATCTAAGATCATAAAGAGGGTTGATGAGAAAAAATTTTGAATGTTGAGTTTTGAATGGTAAATGACGCTTGTCTTGACCGTCATTACGAACTGCCTGAAAGACAGTGCAGCAATCCGTTCAGGCAGCATAATCCAGCGTGAAAGAACCGCTCTTATCACAGAATTTCAACGGATTGCTACGCCAGCTTACGGAACGCCTAGCTATGACGTTGAGAGGGTGAGTGAATTCTCGCAAAGACCAAACACTTCTGTCATTGCGAGGGATCACTCAATTTCCATTGAGCATAATGAGAAAATGACAATGGTAATTATAAACATTTTGCTTGCTACAAGAAGTAATAAGGTCCTATCTATAAATTTTTGGACTAGATGATTGGAAGTCGTATTCGTTGATAGCAATTTACTATCTACTTCCTAAGATTGTGAAGTCGGTGCGGGCTGGCTTTGACAGCCAAGTGGGTGTGCCTGCCCGTCCGAAGCTTTGGCGAAGACGGGGGAGCCAGCTAAGAGCGTGGGTATTTGGCTGTCTTGATTTTTTTTGTTTCGTTTTTTTCATCAAGGAAAAAAATGAAAAATCAAATTTTTTAACGGGGTTTCAAAGCTTAAAAACTATCGTTGTTACGAGGGTTCACTCAGTTAGAATTGGGCAAGTCATCGCAGAGGTGTAGTCTACCCTAAAAAGTACAAAAATTATATATACTTGATAACCAATTTGTTATATAAATCTGTCATTGGCAACTGCCTGGAAGGCAGTGAAGCAATCCGTACAAACAGCATAATCCAGCGTGAAAGAACCGCTCTTATCACAGAATTTCAACGGATTGCTAGGCCAGCTTACAGAACGCCTAGCTATGACGTTGAGAGGGTGAGTGAATTCTCGCAAAGACCAAACACCTCTGTCATTGCGATCTGCCTGAAAGGCAGTGAAGCAATCCGTACAAACAGCATAATTCAGCGTGAAAGAACGGCTCTTGTCACAGAATTTCAACGGATTGCTTCGTCGCCCTACGGGACGTATCGCAATGACGATGGGAGGCTTCAGGTACAGCGCAACGAAATAATGAGTTGTATAGAATAAACCGAAATGTGGTGAAGTTATATCTCTGATTATCTCTGGTTTATTGTTGAGTTTGTGCAT
>JAHEJC010000590.1 GCA_024639065.1 Lewinellaceae bacterium
ATTATGATATCATCCAAGCAGATTTCAAGTTTGGAGATAATCGTGCGGACAACTATACAACCGAGAATGATAAAGGTTTATTAAAGGTTATCGAGCTTTCCGATCAGATTTTGCTTGGAGAATTTGAAATGACGCTATTGAATGGAAAAGGAGAGAGCCTTGAAATTACTGAAGGCACCATAGAAATTGAACGCTAAGTAAACTTCACCAACCGCTTGGATAGGAAACGATCAGTAAAGAAGATCTTCAAATAAAATAAGCTTTCACTTACTTTACAACGATTCCAACCGGGCAATGATCAGAACCCATTATGTTTGGCAAGGTGAATGCTTCTTCAATTCTAGGTAGAAACACATTGCTAACCAGGAAATAATCAATGCGCCAACCCACATTGCGTGCTCTTGCGTTAAACATATAATTCCAATAAGTATAAGCAATTTGGTCAGGATGTTTGTAGCGAAAGGTATCCACAAAACCTAATTTTTGTAGACGCTTAAATCCATCAATTTCTGGTTCGGTATATCCAGCCGTTTTATTGAAATTGGATTTAGGATTAGCTAGATCAATTGGTTCATGAGCTACATTGAGGTCACCACATAGAATGACTGGTTTTATCATCTGCAATTTCTTGAGGTAAGTGGAGAATGCTTTATCCCATAATTGACGATAATCCAGTCTGGTGAGGCCTCTTCCGGAATTAGGAACGTACACTGTAACCAGAAAAAAGTCAGTATATTCTGCGGTCAGTACCCGTCCTTCATTATCGTGTTTGTTGACCCCCATACCTTTTATTACATCTTTGGGTTGACTTTTGGAGAGTAGAAGCGTCCCGGAATACCCCTTTTTTTCGGCTGAATAATTATAAGCATGAAATCCATCTATACTTTCAATGGTTGATTTAACATCTTCCGGATGTGCTTTCGTTTCTTGAAAACATATGATATCGGCATCCATCATCTCGATGGACTCATCTAAGCCTTTTTTCTTTACAGCCCGAATGCCGTTTAGATTCCAAGAAATTATTTTCACCTTGACGATTAATTTTGACTTAAGATCATTAATTAAAAGATAAAGATAGTCAGCTGAAGTCAAGAATTGAAATATAAAAAAAGGAGCCACTAAAAGTGACTCCCAAAGACTACTGGATGACTATTTAGAAACTTGCTATCTATAAGAATGGGTTTTTGTTTCTAAATGTCCTCTTACGTCCGCTTGATAAGCGGTCATAGATAGCTTCTTCCATGCAAGAACTACCTATGTGGGATGTTGAAATTAACGGGCTACCTAAAATAGCTGAAAAGTTATTTTTGAATAATTAATTCGGAAGGATATACATATTGAATGAAATTATCCATCATAAAGTATTTAGGAGGGAGCATTTAACAATCGTTAACCCCGTTATGGCTATGCAAGGTAGTAAGATCCAACATCTGATCTCGTCGAGGATGACTTTTAGAAATTAGACGTTGTATTAAGGACCTGGTTGAAATTTCATAATATGAAAATTGGCTACTTATATTATATTCGGTAGTCATTTAACCAGATTAATTTATTCCATTTTGGGCATTTACCCGTTTTTAAAAGATACACTCAAAAGCATAGGACCTATGGTCCTAGTATTTTTAATTCTACCATTTGTAATGGATCCCACCCTGTCGGATCGTTATTTTGTGGTCAGGATGTTGTTGCTGGCTATTGGATTAATCGGTTCCTTCTATTTTATAAAGAACATAAAATACCCTAAAGGACTTAATCTATTAGATATCCTGATCTTGCTATTTATTAGCTGGCAATGGCTAAGTACTTTTTGGGCCATCAATTTTTCAGAAGCGCTGACTAATAATATTAGATTCACTTTAGGTGGGTCGGTCTATTTCTTTTGGAGATATCACAGTGGATCATCCAGATTTAAGTTGGAGCAACTGACTGGCATTATGCATATCGTTGGGTTGGTTTATGCAATAGTTGCCTGGATAGGGATCATACATATTGGTATTGAATATGGTCTGAGTAATAAAGATTTATACCGCTTACAATTTCCAGCTGGTCACAAATCGCTGATCGCTGAATTTGCTTTATTGATTTTACCATTTTTGTTTATAGATAGTCAATTCAAAAAGCTGAAATGGTTGTCTACACCCCTGTTATTAGGAAGTATTATCCTCCTACAAAGCCGTGCAGCCTTTTTGGGTTTATTGGCGATGCTTTTTGTTGGATTGTTCCTGCTAATTAAAGAAAGACGAAATCAAATAAAAGGGTACCACATCTTAGTAGTGCTGATGGTGCTGATCGGGACGATCTTTACATTCAAAAATCAACCCATAGGGGAGCGATTGAATATCGGTAATTATCTCAACTCGCAAACAGCCAGGGAAAGGATACTTACTTGGGACAAAACACTTGATCTTATAAAAGATAATCCGTTGATGGGAGTAGGTAGTGGGAATTGGAAAATTCATTTTCCATCCACCGGATTAGACAAACAATGGGTGCTGGAGAATCGTGACATCATCTTTACCCGGGTTCACAATGACTACTTGGAGATAGCTACGGAAACAGGCATTTCTGGCCTTATAGTCTGGATGCTTATTTTGATTGTTGGACTCTATTATGCCTCATCCCTGCAGGATCGGAACCTTAAACAACTCATTTATTTTTTTCTTGCAGGATATTTATTTATTTCATTTTTTGATTTTCCAAAAGAGCGGATAGAAATTAATTTGCTTTTCTGGACGGTATTAGGCTTTTGCAGTGTTCACACCACTCGTCCCATTTTGAAAATATCTATTCCGTGGTTTGTGTTTTTAAT
>JAHEJC010000216.1 GCA_024639065.1 Lewinellaceae bacterium
TCCGCGATAGGAAAAGGAAATGTTACTCACTCCCCCACTAATTTTTACACCAGGACAAGTATCCTTAATCTTTCGAATAGATTCAATATAGTTTACCGCATACTCGTTGTGTTCTTCTATACCTGTAGCAATGGCAAAGATGTTTGGATCAAAAATGATGTCCTTAGGATCAACCCCAACCTCCTTGGTTAAGACTCGATAGGCTCTTTGACAAATAGTTACTTTTCGATCGATAGTTTCTGCTTGGCCCTGTTCATCAAAAGCCATAACAACCATAGCCGCTCCATAACGTTTAATGAGCTTTGCTTGTCGTTTGAATTCTGCTTCTCCTTCTTTCATTGAAATCGAATTGACGATTCCTTTTCCTTGAAGGCATTTAAGTCCGGATTCAATCACTTCCCATTTGGAGGAGTCTACCATAATTGGGAGTTTGGCAATATCCGGCTCAGAAGCAATTAGGTTTAAGAATTTGGTCATTGCTTCCTTTGAGTCCAGTAATCCTTCATCCATATTGACATCAATAACCTGAGCTCCGCCTTCTACTTGGTCTTGGGCTACGGATAAGGCTTCTTGATATTGATCATTCTTGATAAGGCGGGCAAACTTCTTAGATCCGGTGACATTCGTTCGTTCCCCAATATTTATAAAATTTACGGAAGGCCGGATTATAAGAGGTTCCAGACCACTGTATTGGCTGTATTGAATACCTGCTGGAATGGTGCGAGGATTTTTATTTTTAATAGCCTTACCTATAAGTCTTATATGATCCGGTGTCGTTCCACAACAACCGCCAATTAAATTGACAAAGCCCGAATCAATAAAGTCTTCCATTAAAGCATTCATCTCGTTGGCTGTCTGATCGTATTCCCCCATCTCGTTGGGGAGGCCTGCATTGGGATAAGCACTTACAAAACAATCCGCTACTTTTGACAATGCAGCCAGGTGAGGTCGCATTTCTTTTGCGCCCAAGGCACAATTAAGGCCTACGCTTAATAAGTCCATATGACTCACTGAAATCCAAAATGCTTCTACAGTCTGTCCGGAAAGGGTACGGCCACTAGCATCCGTGATCGTCCCGGAAACCATCACAGGCCACTTTGAGCCCACCTCTTCAAAGTATTTATCTACTGCAAAAAGCGCTGCCTTACAATTGAGGGTATCAAAAACAGTCTCTATCAAAAGAAGGTCTACCCCTCCGTCAATAAGTCCTTTTACCTGCTGGTAGTAAGCGATTACCAAATCGTCAAAAGACACTGCTCGGTATCCCGGATTATTAACATCCGGAGATAATGATGCGGTCTTATTTGTAGGTCCAATCGCTCCAGCTACATAGCGCGGTTTGGAAGGATTGGCGTCATGATATTTTTTAGCTGCTTTAACGGCAATTCGAGCTGATTCGAGGTTTAGTTCATACACTAAATCTTCTAATGCATAATCCGCTTGCGAATAATAGTTGGCATTAAACGTATTGGTTTCAATTAGGTCGGCGCCAGCCTCCAAATAAGCTTCATGAATCTGTTCGATTATTCTAGGCTGGGTAAGCGAGAGTAAATCATTATTCCCTTTTAGATCTTGGGTGAAATCTTTAAATCGTTCTCCTCGAAAATCACTTTCTTGAAACCTATATTGTTGGACCATCGTCCCCATGGCACCATCTAACAATAAGATTCTTTTTTTAAGTATATCCTTTAGGTCAGGCTTTTCATTCATATCAATACAATGCGCTTTCTTTACCTAGATTCATCCGAATTCCTGTCGTGAAAAAAGATGTCTTCAGGTCATTTTGAGTTCTTCGATTTAAATCAAGGTCCAAATATACATTATGAAACAATTCATAACTAGCTGAGAAGAAAATAGCATCATAATTAGTTTCTACCCCTTGCCCGATCTTATTATTAAAGTTCATTGTTCTGGTAGCATTTGGTAAAAGGATATTTCCTCCCCAGTTATTCGTATCATCATTGCCCTTCAAAGCCGTCCAGTATAACAGGGAAAGAGTCAGTTTGTTGATGGGGCGATAAGTGATTTTAAAAATGCCTTCTCTAAGATTTGCACCTAGCGGATGAGCCAAGCTCTGAAATGAATGTGAATAATTTGAGGTACTATCGCGATGAGAATAAGTATAGGGTCTAACGGCATTAATTTCAATTTGTGCGTCCAGGTGATCAATCCCGAAGGCGTTAATATATTTTATTCCAAATTGGAGTCCATATTTATTTGCCCACCACCCCTGGTTGTCCGTGATCAATTCGTTCAATTTAAATTCATCGAAGAGAATTTGACTATACACGGAAATCGTATTAAATAGGTTCCATTTCACATCGATTCCTATCAATACATTATCCGGACTACCCAGGTTGTGCTCTATAGAACGATAGAAAATAATAGGATTCAAATATTGGAATTCAAACTGGTCTCGGTTAAAAACAACTGTTTCAAAAATACCTACGTCCAGATTTTTTCGCAATTTCAATCCCAGGTAATGGGCAGCAAAATATTTTTTTGGAACCAAAAGATCACCGCTTGGAAAGTTGGCACTTTCACTATTGATTTCGCCAAAAATATTTTGATAATGGAATTTCCATATTTGGGTGTTCAATTTCAGGTAAAAGAAATTATTGGCAAAATCAGCAAGAAATAGACTGCGAAGGCCATTGCCTAAAAATTGTTTTCCATAACCAAGTTGAGCCCCGACGTGTTTCGTGAAGTTAAAACCTACAAAAGCATCCGCATTCAGATAATCATAACCTTGTTCTATTTTAAAAATATTGCTGTTGTACCCTTTGTAAAGACCATTTCCGGGAATTGAAGTAAATGTTTTGATGAAATCTTCAATATAGACTGGAAATTTAGTTTGAGACTCTAAAATCCTGGATTGAAAAAATATTTTCTGGTCAATGCCCCCTCGTATTTCAATACCTCGCTGGTTTTGAAATAGGGTCCCATGGTTTGTTTCAGATCCATATTTAAAGTGAATGATTGGATTTACCCTTAAAGTAAATCCTGGTTTATCGATCGAGAGCAAGTGGGCTGGATCGCGATAAAAATATTTTAGAATCGGTTTTTTACTGTTATAATAAGATGGGTCAAATTGATTTTTTAGGTCATGCTCTAATCCGGGTTCCTGTGCATAGAATATCTCGGTGGAGTCGACAAATTTCTTATTTGAGGTCAAATCCATTTTGCTTATTTTCCATTCATTATTTTGCAATAAGACTTTGGTGAGATCGTAAACATTTTTAGCTGAAAGTAGATGAGTCGAATCTATTTCCTTAGCCCTTTGAACCATCCATTCCCTTTGATAATTTTTAATTGAAGAAATAAACGGAGTCTCCAGCTCGGAATTATATAAAATGTCCCATCGATCCAAAATTTCATAACTAGGATCACCTGCCGGCAAGATTAAACCTTGGCTAACCAGTGTCCCAGAAATACTCCAAAAACATAGTATGCAATAAATGACTTTCAAACTTTGAAATCTAATAAGAATTTTTTAACCGAGTCAATAAATGTACTTTCTTCTGTGGGATGAAAAGCAATCTTAATGGGCAGTACAAAAATGGGTAATTTCTCTTGAATCAAATAATCCTTATGCAGGGCAAGCCGGGTTGCATCTTTTTCGGTGGTCAAAATTATTTTATTACTCCCTTCCATTTTCTCAAATTGACTTTTAAGATTGCCAATTTCAAACTTGGAAAAATAGTGATGATCTTCAAATTCCACCGATGTGACTTTGTCTACCTTAGACTCCAAATAGTCCAATAAATAGGCAGTATTCGCTATAGCACTGAGCATGATTACATTTAGTGAAGCACTTAATACAATGGCATGTTGTGGATTCCAAATGAAATACGGGTGCAGATACGTAAAGTAGGAGAAGAATATATGTTGATGAGGAAATGGTCTTATTTCGTTGATTAATAAATTTTGATCCTCCAAAGATAAATTTTTGGGTGTTTTAGTTACAATGATGATGTCTGCTCTTTTGTAAGCTGATCGAAACTCTCTCAAACGTCCAACAGGTAATAGATAATCCTGTGTATACATAGAATTATAGTCTGTAAGCAATACGTTAAGTCCTGGCTTGATGGGCCGGTGTTGAAATGCATCGTCCAACAAAATGACTTGTATACCAGGAATTGATTTTAAAACTTGAGGAATTCCGAGCGCTCTATTCTCAATTACCGCGACAACTGCTTCAGGAAATTTTCGTTTAATTTGTAGTGGTTCATCACCCACTTGTTCTGCATTATTAGCCGGATGCACTTGATAAAACCCTTTTGATTTTCGGCTATAACCCTTGCTCAATACACCTACTTTAATATAGGGCAACAATTCCCGAACGAGGTATTCTACATGTGGGGTTTTTCCAGTTCCTCCAACACTTAAATTCCCAACGCTGACAACAGGGAAGTTGTAGGATATGCTTTTAAAAAAACCACTTTTGTATAAAAGGTCTCTAATCCCGATACCCAATGCATAAAGTAATGTAAAGGGAGCCAATAATATTTTTACGAGTGCTTGTTGTATCATATTATTTTATGAGTTGATGCCCAATCTGGCATTCAAGGCATCTTTTACGGGCGCAATATTTATTTTTGAGTTGCAGCAGTGCTTGACTGTCCATCGAGTTTTCTGCATCATAGCCTAATTGTTGCCATTTTTTTATAATACTGTTTGATTCTGCTGGAATCCTCTCCAGATGATTTAATGCTTTATCCACATATTTTTCCAAACCCTTTGCTTTACCATAAACAAATAAAAATGGAACCACCGTATTTATTATGATATTCTGAACCGTTGCTTTCCCAACTTTTTTGTTCGACTGCTTTGGCGATTGTTTCTCAAACAGAAAATGATCTTTCCAATATTGTCCAATTTCTATGGTAAACGTATTGTGTAGCTCTGTGACTGTTTTGGCGGCCAAGCATTTACTAAATAGATGCTCTGTTTGATATACAAGTCGAGCCAATTGGGCAATACGAATCGTGGGAAAGTTTGGCGGTCTCAACCTGAGAAAATTCCAAACCGATTTTTTAATAGCAACTAAATCATACTTTTTCTGTAAAAACAAATACGTTTGCTGAAGGCCATTTGGATATTCATCAGTAAATTTTTCATCTAACATTCCTGCTTGTCCAAATAATAATGCCTCGATTTCATGCAGTGAGGTGCGATGTTTAATCAATGTGTTTAATGAAATAGATTGCATCAATAATCTAAATGGGCCCTTGTTCACTTTAGTACCTAAATGCATGGCTAAGTGTAAAAAAAAGACTTGTTCCCAATTCCAATTTGATTTTTCTAAGTCTTCCTTGATCAACTGGGTTTTATCTTCTAACCGATCAATAATTAACCGATCTTTCCAAACATTTTTAATTAGCTCCGGTATTTCTTGAAAACGATCTTGGCAAGAAACCCATTTAGCGTTGTTCATGAGGTTATTATACTTGGAATATATTTCAGGTGCGATGAGGTTCTTCAACGCCAGCGCTGGGATTTCGACATTATTTTGATCTTTAATTACCTGATCATTTTCGTGAACAACATGTAAAATAACGTTGTTATAGGCCGCATCTTCTTGATGCTTGTGTTTGATCCAATCTGATGATTTTAGATGCATCTCTACATGTCCTGCCCAAATCGTATCTCCTATTTTAATCTTTGCTTCTAAAAAGTCCGGTCCTGCGTTTGTATTAAATTTCCCAGAAAACAATATTTCTAATGGTTGGCCTTGTTCTGTGAGTAAGGTGTTATCAAATTTTTTGGTTCGCCATATATAATGAAGCAATTCTTCTTTCATGGTCTTTTCTCATATACTTTAATGGCATGATCATACTTATTTTTTGTATCTTTTGAGAAAATTTTTTGGGAGGTGCATGCATATTCTGACAAGTCGATTTCAGGAAAAAAAGTGTCCGCACCTGGTACTTCAATATCTATTTCAGTAATATAAAGTTTATCATAGTAAGGAATACAGAGTCGATATATTTGCTCACCACCAATAACAAACAATTCCTGAATATCATTATTCTCTGCCCACTCGATTCCTTCTTCAACAGAATGAACTACCAAACATCCTGAAGCTAAGAAAAATGGGTTTCTAGTGACAATGATGTTTGTTCTTGTAGGAAGTGGCTTTCCAATGGAATCAAAATTTTTTCGACCCATTAAAATAGTCTGGTTCAGGGTTGATTGCTTAAACCATTTCAGGTCGTTTGGAAGATACCAAGGTATTTGATTATCTTTTCCTATTTCGCGGTTTTTGCCATAAGCTACAATGGCTGATACGATCATAATTTAATGATTAAGGTGCCGTAACCGAAGGTAATAAATTCGTTTCTAAGAGTCTTTGTTCCAGTGGTTCTTTAGAGATAGAAATCGTTTTATTCAAATATTTTTCGATCAATAATCCTGCGATTGGAGCAGCATATCTGCTACCCCCTCCAGAATTTTCAACATAAACCGCTAAGGCTATTTGTGGATTTTCCACCGGAGCAAAGGCCAGAAATACTGAATGATCTTTTCCATGAGAATTCTCAACTGTTCCCGTTTTACCACAAACCTGAATGCCATCAATTTTGGCGCTGCGACCTGTTCCTGAGTTAACCACTTCTTGCATACCCGCAATAATTGGTATAAAATGGTGTTCAGCAATTCTTACTGATCGTTTTGAAGTTGCTTTCTCCGACAATTTCTGGGGTGCGTCTCTGAAAGATTTCAATAAATGTGGAGTGATAAATGAACCTCTATTCGCTAAAATAGCTGCCAAATTTGCCATTTGTAAATTGGTCATTTGGAGTTCGCCCTGACCAATACCCAATGATACAATGTTTGGCGAACGAAGGTTCGGATGGGTTTTACTATAAAACCTACTATCAGGTATAAATCCGGGCTTTTCATTAAAGTGATCTAAACTTAAGGTCGCTCCAAAACCAAAGTTCTTTAAATAGTTGTGAAAATTATCTAAACCTCTTTCAGCCTGGTTATAACCGTATTTATCAACCACATTTTTGAATAGTTCAAAAAAATAGGAATTGCAAGAATATTGAAGCGCGATACTCATATTATAAGGAGCGGGGTGATTCCGGCATTTTCGTATATCTCTCTTAGTATTATGATACGTCCCATTGCAAGATATAAATTGGTTTGGATGGGTCACCTCCTCCTGCAATGCGATTAGACCGACCACCATTTTAAAAATAGATCCTGGCGGATATTGTGCCATGACCGTTCGATCAAAAAATGGATCCAATGTATCTTTCAGTAGCTCCTCAAACCGTTCAGTTCTATATTTATGGATGGTTAAGTCATTTGGATCCCAACTGGGTGAACTTTGCATACATAAAATTTCACCCGATGAAGGTTCTATGCCCACGATGCCCCCAATTTTATTTTTCATTAACTGCTCAGCGTACATTTGTAAGTCAATATCCAAAGTGGTTATCAAATCATACCCCGGGACAGCACTGGAATCCAGTCTTCCCTCCTCATAAGGTCCAACTTCTCTACCTAGATTGTCTTTGAGTATATATTTGTACCCTTTAGCTCCTCGCAATTCTTTTTCGTAAGAATTTTCTAGCCCTGTTATACCTGTAAAATCCCCACTTTCATATTCATCGGGATGATTATCTAAAAAGGATTGGTCTACTTCATTAATAAATCCTAAAACATGGGCTGCTCCTGGAAATTGATACCCTCTTACATTTCGAAGCCTTGCTCTGAATCCAGGAAATTCAAACAGATGTTCTTGAAATCTTCCATAAATCTTGGAGGAAACTTTTGAAAGAAACACAAATTCTACATTTTTAGAGAATTGAGGATTCCTCCAATCTCTATTTAACCTTTTTATGTAGGTGTCCTGGTCAATCTCCAGAAGTTTGCAAAATAAAGCGGTGTCTATTGCAGGATTCACATTATTGTAAACAACTAAAATATCGTACAGAGCATCATTGTACACCAGCAAATTACCATTTCGATCAAACATCAATCCTCTTGAAGGATATTGTACCTGTTTGGAAAGTGCAGCAGCTTGAGCAGATGTCCTCGTCCGGCTATCAAACAATTGTAGCTGAGCCACCTTCAACAATAAGATGATAGCTGAAATTATTATAGTTGCTCTTATATAAATTGTCTTCTCCACCTTTACAGGTTTGAATTATTTTGGATTCACAATAAACTGATACAATAAGATAAACGTCATTGAAAAAATAAAACTCAAAATTGTGCTGAATACGATTTCTTTAAAATATACAAAAGAGAATGCTTCCACTGAAAAATAAATGAAACAATGTATTAAAACCAAAATTGAAGCATATTGAACAAACCATGGAAACCCAAGATGAAATCTTGTTGGACTAATATTAACATTATAACCTCCGCGGGGCTCTATAAGTTGCAATATATAAGGTCTAAGGAATGCGGTAAAAACCGCTGTAGCCGCATGTATACCAATTGAATTATAAAAAATATCCAAAATAATGCCGATACTAAAACCAATTAAGATTAATGCATTCCTGGATACTTTGAGTGGCAGTAAAAGAATAATTAATGGATAGAGTAACACATGGGTATATCGCAAGAAAGAATCTCCAAACTGAATTTGCCGAAAAATCAAAACCTGAAGGAGTATGACAAAAATAGAACGGATGATATGAGTAATGATATTATTCCCCATCAGAATCGGCTGGCTTCAATAATTCGGTGGGTTCGAGCAGGATATTTTTAACAACCAAAATATTATAAACTGTACTTGGGTCATTCTTAAGCTGTACTTCAATAGTATAAAAGTTACTCCCCGGTTCTACTTTAGAACTCACAATTTCGCCTACTTCAATCCCTCGGGGAAACAAGCTATAACCAGATGTAATGATTTTATCCCGCAATTCAAATTGAATATGTTTAGGGATTCCTTCCAATAACATTCTTTTAGGATTATTTCCATTCCAGACTAAGCTGCCAAGTGCACCATTATTTTCTATCGCTACACTGATAGATGAACGTACATTTATTAAAGGAATTACGGAAGAAAAATATCGACCTACTTTTCCTACAACTCCTATAACACCGTTTTTTTCAATAACCCCCATTCCTTTTGAAATTCCATCTTCAAAGCCTTTATTAATGGTGAAAATATTATTTCTTAAATTCAACGTTTTGTCAACAACTTTAGCATGTGTATATTGATAATGTTGTAAGGATAACGAATCATAAAATAGCTGAGGGTCTGATTCATAAAAGTATTTATTCTGAACAAGGGCTTCTCTTAACTCAATATTTTCTTTCATCAAACTATCCATGAGATCATCCATTTCAAAAAGTCTTTTGAGCTTACTTACTTTCTCATACATTCTACCGGAAAATAGATTGGAAGAAGTGATGAAGATATTTCTTTGCTTTTCATTGTTCTGAACTATGAGATAAAAACTCAATGCTTCAAGAAAAATGAAAAGAAAAATGAAAGAAAATTTAGCTAATAATCGTAAAATATCTTGCATAGGACATGCAAAGATAAGCCTTTAAACGCTTTTCCGATCAATTAAAAAAGAAAAACGGTCGGTATTTTTCAAGGCTATGCCTGTTCCTTTAACCACTGCACGCAAAGGATCTGCTGCAATAGAAACGGGTAATTTTGTTTTGGCGGATATTCTTTTGTCGAGACCTCTCAATAAAGCCCCTCCCCCAGTAAGATGTAGTCCTTTTTTATAAATATCTGAGGCAAGCTCTGGAGGCGTTGTTTCAAGTGCCTTTAAAATAGCCTCTTCAATTTTTGAAACAGATTCGTCTAATGCCCCTGCTAATTCTGAGTACGAGACGGTAATTTGTCTTGGAATCCCCGTCATTAAGTCCCGACCATTTACGGCAAAATCTTCAGGGGGGTTTTCCAAATGCTCCAGTGCAGATCCCACCTTAATTTTCAAAAGCTCCGCCGTACGTTCTCCAATAAGCATATTGTGAGCTCTTTTCATATAGTTCATAATATCAATGCTAAATTCGTCACCTGCAGTCCTTATAGATTGATCACAAACGATTCCCGAAAGTGCGATTACTGCTATCTCGGTGGTCCCTCCTCCAATATCAATAACCATGTGGCCTTCTGGTTCTTCAACATCCAATCCTATGCCAAGTGCGGCAGCCATGGGTTCGTGAATCAAATAGGTTTCTTTTGAATCCACATGGTCGGCAGAATCAAAAACAGCTCTTTTTTCGACTTCGGTAATACCCGAAGGTATGCAAATGACCATTTTGAGATGAGTAAAAAATCTTCGCCTATTCCCAATCATATTGATCAATCCCTCTATCAGGCTCTCTGCTGCCTGGAAATCTGCAATTACTCCATCTTTAAGTGGTCTTATCGTTTTTATATCTTCATGTGTTTTCTCATGCATTTGCATTGCTCTTGCACCCACGGCAATGGTCATTCC
>JAHEJC010000217.1 GCA_024639065.1 Lewinellaceae bacterium
TGGCGACATTAGTAGGTTTCAGCGTCATGATGACCTTGGATGTTGCCCTGGGGTGAATTGATTAGAGTCATTCACAAAATAAGCATTAACTAGCGTATTGGTACCTCAATTCGTTTTAAATATATCTGGCTCATATTAATCCGAAAATCAATCCTTTCATTAATCAAGATCATTTAAAAGTAGCCTTAGATCCTATAAATTTAAGTCGCAATAAATATTTTGCCAGACCCCAAAATGGAGCAACTACTCAAGAGGATCTTCACTGGAGTTCCACGGAGGATGATTTTGATTCAGCATGGACTCATGACTTCAGCAGCAGCAGTCCTAATTCGGGAGATCCAGTGCTCTACGCAAAATTAACAACACATCGATTTCGAGCTATTAGAGTATTTTGATGTAGAACTAGATTTTATAATTATTGATCGGGAATGTTCTTTTAAAGAGCTTTATTCGTGCTGCTATTCATTTATTAATTGATTAGAATAATACAGAAAGTTCAATAGTTCAACCTGTTGTTTGATATAGATTTCAACCAATTTTAGTTGGCCGTTGATATATTTTTCTTGTCTTTTGTTTAATAGAAAAACGGAACTTTCCCCAAAGTTGAATTTTTCGTTTTCTCCGTCTAACAATTGTTGGTAGCTTTCTACATTTTGGCTAAGTAAGTTTTTCTGATTTTGAAGAAGAAGTTGCTGTTGCCAACTACTTTCCATTTCGTTCTGCAGTTCATTTCTTTTATTTTGAATATCCAATTTGATTTCCTGAATTTTTAATTCCCCTTTTTGAACATTTGCTCTTTCACTTCTCAACAACAAAGGCATGGAGAAATCAAATCCCCACTTATAATCGTTCAATGAGTAATTGGGTGAAATATTATTTTCGGAGGTAGCCAATAATGGATGATATTTTATTTTTAGTTTAGGTTTTAATTTTTGTCGTTTTAATCTTTGCTCTATTTCAAAATAAGAAAGCTTATTGACCGAGGCTAAAATAAGTGGATGGTTTGATATAATAGAATTTTCGATATTGATGGCTTCTTGAAAAATTTGATTATTATAATTTTCTGGTTGGGTGTTTTCTTGGAGCGCAAGAGGCGCTTGATTAAACCACAAATAATTTTCAACCTTTTGCTTTGATTTTATTAAACCCAATTCATTCTTTTGCAAAAGGGCAACTGCATCTTGGTACAAAACGAAAGCCTCTGTGGTGTCCATGGCTGTTTTCTCTCCATTAAAAAAAGATTGTTTTGTGTTTTGAAAATAAGAATTTGCTAAAGAAATATTTTCTTGTAAAATTATGCTGAAATAGAATTGTTGTTGCCAGATAAGATAGGCAGAAGAGGCATTATACACCAAATCATTTAAGATTATCCGTTGCTCATTTTTTGCCAATTCTTGAAAGACTTTAGCCTGTTCAAAAGCTGTTTTTCTTTCATTCACTATTAAACCTTGCAAGACATCTGCTTCAATCCCGAGATGCCATAATCCTAATTCATCGGTCTTGTTTTCAGGATTTACAAAAATGCCTTCGGTATTTTCGTAACCGCCTACCACATCAATTCCCAGGCGTGTAGGAAATCTAAATTTTGCTTGGTACTGGCGATAATATAATTGATCATCAAAATTCTTTTGATTCCAGTCAGAAGAAATGACTGGATCTACAAACCCCTTTGCACCCAATAATTCTGCTTTTGCTAACTTTAATTTTAAATCTGCTTTTTGGGCAATGGGATGATAGGTCAGTATGTTTTCCAAATATTCTTTGTAATTCAAAATGGTTGTATCGGATTGACCAAAACAATCAAATATGCCATAACCTAAAATAAATACCACAAAAATAAACCTCAATTGTAATTTCGTCCCCATTATTTGGTCAGTTTAAGATTATGTAAATTTCTTTCAAATGAGGAATAACTAAAAGAACTGAAACCAATTTTCCTTCGTTCCAATCGAATTTCTATGAAATTACCCTGTTTACAGGTTTTAATGAGATCAATTTCGGAAACATATTTTATCACCACACCCTTAATGTCCAATCTTGTCATAGCATATGGTCCTTGCGTTGCGTTAATACAACCAAAAAATGCCCCATCAAATAAGTTGGATTTAACACTGAGATTTTCAGGTTTGATTGATTTACGGCAATAAAATCTCATACTATTTTACCGATTTTAAAGGTGCTTTGCGCTTTATTTCTATTTTATCTTCTTTATCTGTTTGATAGAAATCAGGAGGAAAACCATTTAGCTGTCGCCAAATCTCGTACCAAATCGGAACTTTATCCAATAGAATAAAGGCATTAGCACCTGTACCAACGCTCAAATTTTTAGGCCATTCTTTTTTTTCATTGTTGGGACTGATCAAAACCCTGTAATAACCATTGTCACTAATAAATTTGTCAATGGCTACAATGTTCCCTGAAAATACACCCGACGAAGATTCTGGCCAACCGCTAATTACAATGGCGGGCCATCCGTCAAATCTCAACTGAAGTCGGTTGCCAATAGAAAGAAGGGGTAAATCTTGTGGCTTAACATATATCTCAACGGCCAAGTCGTATTTGGCAGGCATAATAGTCGCAATATCGGTTCCTTCTTTTATGGTTTCCCCAATACCTTTTTTTATTGTTTTAGTAATATACCCAGATTGTGGAGCCGATATATAATAAAACTTTTGTCTTTCATTATAATTACTAAATTGATTTCTAAGTTTGGAGGTAGCCGCTACACTTTCTAATTTGGCGGATAATGCTGATTGTTGTTCAGACAGGGATTTTGCCAGTTTATCGTCAAAGTCTTTTTCGATAGCCAGTAATTCTATTTTCAAATTGGTCAACACATTTTTTTGGTTGAGCAATTTATTTTTTTGCACATTGAGCTTGGCGCTGGCAGCTTGTACTTTAAATTCTTTTTCCTGCAGTTCGGTAAGTGTTTTCAATCCTTTTTCATATAATTCTTTGGTCCTGGATAATTGATTCTCGGCTATATCAATGTTGGTTTTATAAGCAACCAGATCGATACTATCAATACTTATTTTATTTCGTGTTTGTTGTATTTTATTAAGGGTTTGTTCTCTCTTTAATTCCCTGCTTTCTCTTAATGCAACATACTGATTTTGCAGAGCAATTATTTTTTGGTTATAAGATTCAATGCTTTGCGATTTTGCAACTATTTGTTCAGAAGTTCTTTCCAATAAGTCAGGGTCAAAATATTCACTTTTTACTTCCGATATAAACACAATTGAATCGCCTTTTTCCACGAAATCTCCTTCTCGAATATACCAATCTTCCAACCGTCCTGCTATAATTGATTGAATCGCCTGAGGGCGTTGTTCCGGCAATCTGGTAGTGACATATCCTTTTGCATTAATATTCTGTGTCCATGGCAAAAAAAGACAAATTATAAAGGCTAAAACTAGTGAAATAATCAACCATAAAGACAATCTCTGGATTCGGCTTTTCTTTAATAATCTATAAGATTCAAAGTCTTGAAGTTTAATTACACTGGAAATACTATTTTCAGAAATATTCAACATGTTTTGAAATCTTATTATTTACGTAGTTCAATAATTTTGTCGCACTTTTCAATCCAATAATGAAAATCAGATACTACAATTACAGTCCAATTTTGATTTTTATCCATTATGTAATCTATGATTCTTTTCTTCTCTTCAACTTCAATGAATTGTAAAGGGTCTTCCATTAAAAGCAATTTGGGTTTATTGATGATTATTCGCGCCACAAGTAATTTTTGGATAATGCTTCTGGGTAATCTTTTTCCTCCGGTAAGTACCATACTATCAATCCCATGTGGTTGGTGAATCAGGAAGTCATCGAGTTTTAATAGCTTTAGAATAGCTAAAATTTCTTGATCATCAATACTTCTTCCTAATAGAATATTTTCTTTTAAAGTACCTTCAAATATTTGATTAATTGGAAAAGAAACGCCTAGTACATCAAATAATTCTTCTCTTCGATAATTGGAAAATGGAATGCCATTGACATATAATTCGCCGTCATCAAGATCATGTATTCCTGCCAAAATTTTCAGTAATAATGACTTTCCGCTTCCTGATTCTCCAGTCAAAACAACTTTTTCATTTGCCTTTATTTCAAATGATAAATCATTGATGATTTTATTTTTTTCTTCGGTAAATCCAAATACTAATTCTGTTGCTTTCAATGACAACCCTTGATTAGAATCAACCATAGCTTTCCCATTGTTTACATCCAATTTTAAATCGGTCACATAGCCAATTTTATCTAAAGCGGTAAGTACATCATAAATTGTATCAATAATTCTTAATACTTTTTCTACAGAATTGATAATCAAAATGATAATAATTTCAGCAGCCACAAATTGACCAATATTCATTCTTTCTTGGAAAACCAGATATCCTCCAAGTAATAACAGACCTGCAGCTACAATTACTTTAAAACCGATGAAAAGTCTAAACTGACTGATCAAAACCTGAAAATGGTTTTCTCTGGAAAGCAAATACTCCCCAACTATGTTATCGGTTTTATTTAAGTGGAATTTGTTATTTGCGTAAATTTTAAAACTTCTTATACCTCTGGCTATTTCTTCTAACCAATGAGCTAATTGATATTTATATTTACTTTCCTTTAAACTGGTTTTGACTCCTTTGGGACCAGTAAACTTAAAAATGAGCCATAAAATAAAGGCAAGCGCCAGCCCCAGCAAAATAAAGTAGGGGCTATATATGGCTAAAAGAATTAGTCCAAAAACAATTTGAAAAATAGCCAGTGAAAAATCTATCAATATTTTAGGCAATCCTTTTTGGATAGTTATGGTATCAAAAAAACGATTGACCAGTTCCGGTGCATGAATTTTATCCAGCTGAATGAACGAAATATTTGGCAAGCGATAAGCGAACTCAAATGCCGAACGAGCAAATAAATCTTGCTGGATATTTTCCACAATTCGCAACTGCAATACTTGTAAAAATCCTGTTACCAATATGCCCACCAAAACAAAGCCAACCAATATTATCCAAGTAGAGGTTAATTCTCCTGTTTGAAGAAAGTTTATAATCGCCTGTATGCCCAGAGGTAAAGTAAGATTTACAATCCCGATGAAAAGCGCATAAAAATAAATTTGCCTCAGCTCGATTTTATATTTGGACAACAAACTCCAAAGTCTCTCTACCGGTGATATCGTCATGTTTTTACTGTTCAAAATTTAACAAAGTACGAGTTCTTTTGTTTTTATTTTTGTTTGCTTGATTCTAGGTAACAATTTTGCAAAAAACTTTAAAGTTCGCTGACATTTTTTGCCTCCCAATGTTGTCCTTTTTGTAATTAAAAAAATCCGCTATTATCATCAAATCAGCTGCCAAAGCTACAATGAGATAGAATATCAATTGGTTAAATTAAAGGATAAAAGAAGTTCTTACTTATTGCCAATCTTGTCAAACTTTGTAAATCGGTTAATATAAAAAAATTTAGGAATGAATTCATGAAATTTTGTTATCGCCGGATTAGGGAAAATGTAGAAATATTCAATAAACCAAGTGAAATGATTAAATGACCTTAAGCAGGTTTCCTGGAAAGTACATTTTGCAGTGGTAACCTGACGGTTACTGTCGTCCCCTCTCCTTTCTTGCTTTCAATATCAAAAGTACCTTGAAAAAAATCAACCCTGGATGAAATATTTTTCATTCCCATCCCTATAGAAGGCGTAAAAGCATCAAAACCGGCTCCATCATCTTCAACTATCAGACTTAAATGATCTTCTTGTTCGGATAGTTGAAGAATTACTTCGCTGGCCTCTGCGTGTTTTGCGATATTGGAAAACAATTCTTGAACGATTCGATAAATGGTTTTCTTTAGTTCTGGACTTAATTGCCGGTTTAAGTTCAATGTTTCAACATGCACTTTAATGTCCTTGTTTCTCAAATTAAAAGCTAAATCTTCCAAAGCTGGGATTAAACCCAATTGTGTGATAATTTCAGGTACCATATTGTGGGCAATTCGTCGTACTTCATCACAAGCCTCATCCAGCATTTGATTGGCTTTTTGAAAGGGTTGGGACATGGATGGTACCATATCTTCCTCCAAGAATGCATCAAATTGAATCTTAATAGTAGACAAAACACCACCTAAACCGTCATGTAAGTCTTTGGCAATTCGTTCTCTTTCATTTTCCTGTCCTGCCAACATAGCTTCTACCTGAGCCAAGCGGTTTTCTTTTTCTAACGATGTAATTTTTTGCGCATGTAGTTCTTTTCTCTGTTTGCCAATCACCCGCCCTTTCATGTAATTTTGGTAAAATATTAAGGCGAGAATGGCTAGTATGATCCCCGTAATTAAAAGTCCCATATTCATTAAACGTTGTCTTTCGATACGAGCTTCTTGCTGAAACTGAATGCTTTGCAGTTCCACAATTTCAATTTCCTTTCGAGCTATATTATATTTTTTATCGGTATTGTTTAAAACTTCAGCTCGTTCCTTGTTGAAAATCTTATTACGAATATCATTGTACTTATTCTCATAAAAGTAGGCTTCTTCAAAATCCTGATTTTTGGCGAATGAATAAGACAAAAGTCGATAAGCTTCCATTTCTAAAGTTGATGTCTGACGAGTCTGGACCTCATCCAGTATTTTTTTGATTCGGTTGATTGTACGATTATGGCTGCCCATCAATTGGTATACCTGCGCTTCACCAATCTTTGAAGCCAGACTCCCCTCAAAAGTTTGTAAAGAATCAAATAGGCGAATACTGTTTGAATAATATTTTAACGCTTCTGTATATAGTTGTTCTTCCGACGAGATTTTACCCAATTTTTGATAAACATGCGCTACCCTGGTCAAGTTTTTCACTTCGGAAAATATTTTCAAAGCTTCCATTAAATTACTTCTGGCTTTGGATAGATCCCCTCTGCTTTGATAAATAGTGGACAAACTATTCAGTGCAAGCGCTTTCCGGATTTTTAATCCCTTGGAATCGGCTATAGCTAAAACGTCTTTCAAATAATCTTCACTAAGCTCATATTGCCCTTGTTGATTAAACATATCCGCAATGGTAATGAGCGTAGAGGTCATCCCGGTGGAGTCTCCTGAATCATGTTGAACGTCCAAGCATCTTAAATACCATATTTGAGCATCTTCATAATTAGTGATATCCGCATAAAAATCACCCATAAATTTATAGACCATGGGAATTGCTTTTTTAGACATCACAGATTCCGAAAGGAATACCGCCAAATCCAGATAAAGCTTTGCTGAATCTAACTCGCCCATGGTGCGATATAAGCTGCCGATTTGGGCGTAACCCCCCATTAACAATTCTTTATTACCACGGGATTTGGAAATATCTGTCATTTCTTTAAAATAGGTCAACGCCCGAGCAGCGTCTCCCCGGAAAGAAAATATTTCACCGAGTGCGGAGAGTGCATCTTCGTGTTGCTCAAGATTTTCAAATCGAATGGAAGTTGTGATTGCCTCTTCGTAAACAGTGATCGCTGAATCTGTGCGGTTGGTAAATAGGTAGCACATGGCAATTTTATTCAGAATCTCCGGACTTTGATCACAATCTGTGGATTGACAGGACCGAAGTGCTGCCTGGTAAGCTACTAGGGCATCATGGTATTGATGCTTTCCAAATAATTTATTAGCCAGGGTGATATCGATAGCCGCATGGATTGAACTGTGCAATACCATTATACCTAATAACCAAAAAATGTGTTTTATAGGAAAAGTCATTTTTATTAGTCCTGAGTGTAAAGTTATAAATTGAATCATTAAATCCGGATTATACAGGAAAAACTAGGACCTATCTGTGGCCGGAGGAGTTTCCAAATCGCTGCAAAATTATGTTACTCTACGGCCATTTTTCGAAAGGCTCAATTGTGAAATCGAGGCCATACCGAACGATCATAAACCTTATCGAATTGCGCTTTCAACCCTTAATACGATCCCCAATGTATTCCATACCTATATAGAGATTCAATGTTTATTGGATGATTCTGTTGTTGCACCATCCATTCGATAAACTTGAATGATTTTTATGGAGTTCTTGTAATAAAAGGGGTTAATTGAAATTTCTTAGGATTTGCATTTCTCATCTTATAGGATTAAACTAAATAGGTTAAAAAAATTATTTTTTCAAATATTGGACTATCATTCAAGTTTCATTTATATTTGCAGTCCTATTTTCAAAATAGGATGTTCTTTATCATGCGAAAGTAGCTCAGCTGGTAGAGCACGACCTTGCCAAGGTCGGGGTCGCGGGTTCGAATCCCGTCTTTCGCTCTGGTGATATAGTTTTAATAAACTATTAACAAAAATTCTAGGTGCAGGATTGACCGCGACAATGGTCGCGCCTGCCTGCCGGCAGGCAGGGGTTCGAATCCCGTCTTTCGCTCCATCTGGAAAGGGTTTGAGAAAGATTGTATGTTTTTTCCAAACCCTTTTCTCATAAATAATTGACCAGTTAAATTGCCCGGGTGGTGGAACTGGTAGACACGCAGGACTTAAAATCCTGTGGCCATTGCGGCCGTGCCGGTTCGATCCCGGCTCCGGGTACTAAAATTGCCTTCTTCGCGGAAGGCTTTTTTAGTTGGACCCACTTAAATATTGCTTGATTGGATCTGAGACCTGTATACCGAGAAGCGATGCGATGAAGTCTAGATTTATCGATACCATGATTAGCACGGATTGCAAAATGGGCTTCACCTGCTACTGCCAATGACAGATTTATAAACACAGTGGTTATGTCTAGTTTAACTTTTGTTCTTTTTTCTACAAACTAAATGACAACGACAACGGTGTCATTTCCTCATGGTGCACAAATGAATTTGGTGTGGTCTCTGCCAATGACTTAAACTTTAGAAGCCATGATTGAGCTTGAATGTCCTGATTTTAATAAAAAATCTATTAGAATTATTAGCTCTGTTGAATTGTCTTTTATCTGACAGGCCGTCTCCACAAATTTGCAAAGATTTATAAGATTGAATTATTTTTCTAAATCAAACAGAGTTTATGAGTTATTTGGATACCACGTATGATGTATATAAAAAAGCGGCCTTGACACCGGATATAGGTCTTTGTTGCACCACTACACCAATCTGGCAATTACCTGGGCTGACTATTCCTAAAAAATGTTAGAAATGAATTACGGTTGTGGTAGTTCGGTGCATCCGCGAGACCTGGTAAATCAACCAACGATCGCAAACGTAGGTGTTGGGGGCGGGATGGAATTACTCCAATTTTCCTATTTCAGTAGAAGAAAGGGATCCATTATTGGTATTGACATTGTTCCTGAAATGCTTGAAGCTTCAAAGTATAACTTCAAAATTGCCGAAGCAACAAATGAGTGGTTTCACCAGGATTTTATTGATCTGAAAAAAGGAAGTGCTTTAGATTTACCACCTGAGAATGAAAGTGTGGATATTGCAGCGCAAAATTGTTTGTTTAATATATTTAAAACTACCGAGTTGAAGCAGGCGCTTTGTGAAATGTACCGGGTTCCGAAACCCCATGGTAGACTGATTTTATCTGATCCCATTTGCGAAAATCATATCCCTGAATTCTTAAGAAATGATAATCAACTCCGGGCAATTTGTATCAGTGGGAGCTTACCTTTGAACGAGTATATTCAATTGATAACTGAGGTCGGATTTGGCACAGTAGAGAGCAAAAAGACCCTATCGCATACTGTCACCTTACAATTATGATATTGAGCATCAAATCTATGTCGAGAGCGTTGAGGTTTGTGCAATCAAAGATCCGATGCCTTCAGATGGCCCTTGCGTATTTACTGGAAGGACAGCTATCTATTTTGGTAATGAAGATTATTTTGATGACCAAAACGGTCACCTGTTATTACCCAATACTCCAGCTCCTGTCTGTGATAAAACGGCAGGTGCCTTAGTAGCACTTGGGCGATCAGATCTATTCATATCACCTTCTACCTACTTTTACAATGGAGGGGGTTGCTGTTAAATTATAAAATTTCTGACTGCTCTTTTATTTTTTTTTGAATTCGTGTTTTGTCTAATTTGTTCGACCCCACTTGGGTCAGAAACAACTCTTGAATTTATAGACTAAGTTAATCTTACCTCTCTCAGGGCACAAGCTCTGGATGCTCCTGGTTCCTGATATTTGTCTCTGTACTTACATTCCCTCGGACTCCACCCATATCTGTCTTCTGATTTCTGACTTCTGTCTTCTGACTTCTGACCAAACATTACGGTCATTGCGAGGTGTCTGCAAGACAGCGAAGCAATCCGTTAAGGTTGAGAGACGTTAGTCCAGTTTCTCTGTCTTCTGACTTCTGTCTTCTGACTTCTGTCTTCTGACCAAACATTACGGTCATTGCGAGGTGTCTGCAAGACAGCGAACCAATCCGTTAAGGTT